>NZ_RJNK01000002.1:300000-389690 GCF_003942585.1 Streptococcus oralis
TGTGATCAGTCTCATGGTGCCCCTTCCAATTCTCCTCAATGTTAAAGGAGTTAGCATAAGGATCCTTGAGCACCAAGGTCATCTGACGCTTGACCAAACCTGCAATGGTCTGACGCAAGAGAGGATCTCTTTTAGCCACATGAAGGTAGGGTCTGAGTTGGGCTGTCGAATCCCGAAGCCACATGGCAGGAATATCCCCAGTCAAGACAAAAGTTGAGCCATCTTCTAAGATTTCAACCGTATTGTCCAAGGTGTCTGTATAGCAACGCTCGAAGACATCCACCCACTCCGGATGGTCCTTAGCCCGCTCCGCTACTTCGTCCAGCCACTCTCTAACAATTTCTTTCGAATAAATCATCGTGCAATTTCCTCTTTCAAACAAGTTTCATGTTCAGTATATAGTTTTTGAGAAAGAAAATACATACACAAATGATAGTCATTTTTCTACAAAATTGCTTACTTTCGCCCCCCATATCTAAAGACCTCATTTTTCTGATATAATGTAGAAAAACAGCTGAAGGAAATACTATGAAACCACTACTTGAAACCATTGATACCCGCTTTGGGACTGCTAGCAAGCATGCCTTTTCTCGGGGGAATACCCTGCCTTATACAGGCGTGCCTTTTGGGATGAATTATTTTGTGCCCCAGACCAGTGACCAGGAGGGAGCTTGGTTCTTCGATCCGCATCTACCCACCTTTCAGGGGATTCGCTTAACCCATCAGCCTAGTCCTTGGATTGGTGATTATTCTTGGTTGCTCTTAACACCCGTCACAGGCAAGCTTGGGGGAGACAGTCTCTTTCACCGCCAGTCTTCTTATGATATAGATAAAGCTTGCTTCCAGCCTCACCATTTGAAACTCTTTTCTCTGCGCTATCAGATTGAAACCCAGCTCACACCGACTTGCTACGGTGCTTCTATTCGTTTAAAGCAAAAGCAAGGCAAGGCCCTCTCCCTCTATCTTCACGCAGCAGATGACCTAACAGTTGAGCAGGTTGATAAGCGGACTCTGTCCCTCAGACAAGAAGGCAAAACAGAGACCAATAAAAATCCGCTGATACTCTTCACTGCCCTACAAATGAATACGGAGATTCTTGCTGTCAACCAAGAATACGGAGACTGGCGAATTGACCTCGCAGACGGTCATGCGGAAATCCAGCTAGCGACTTCCTTTATTTCTCCTTCTCAAGCGCTGCTTAATCTACCTCAGACGGACTTTGATAGCTGTAAAGCAAATGCCCAAGCAGACTGGGAAAACCTCCTCCATCGTTTTGATGTTATAGAGACCGGGGAGGCTGACCGAACCTTCTTTGACCACTGCCTCTACAGACTCTTCCTCTTCCCACAGACATTTTATGAGTTGAACGAGTCAGGGCAGGCCATCCACATGGATTTGTCTACTGGTACTGTCAAACCTGGCGTCCTCTTCAGCAACAATGGTTTCTGGGATACCTTCCGCACCACCTTCCCCCTCTTTGCCCTTATCATATCGGAACACTATCACCGCTTTTTAGAAGGTTTCCTCAATAGCTACCGCGATACTGGTTTCCTGCCAAAATGGCTGGCTCCAGATGAGCGTGGCATGATGCCTGGCACTCTTTTAGACGGCATTATCGCAGATAGCGCCTGCAAGGATATGGCTCCCGACTTGGAAGAAGAACTCCTCCAAGCCATGCTGGAGACAGCCACCAAGTCCGACCCTCTTGGCATCAATGGTCGCCATGGACTAACCCAATACCAAGAGTTAGGCTACCTCTCTACCGACCACCACGAAAGTGTCAGCCACACGCTAGACTACGCCTATAGTGATTTTTGTATCGCCAGCTGTTCCGAAAAACTTGGTCAAAATGACATCGCCCAGACTTATAAGGTCGCATCGCAGAATTACCGTCATCTATTTGATACGAAGTCAGGCTATATGCGTGCGCGAGATCGTCAAGGCAACTTCCGCCCTGACTTCTCTCCTTACAGTTGGGGACGCGACTATGCCGAATGTTCTGCCATTCAAGCGACTTTAGGCGTCCTCCACGACATCCCAGGTTTAATACAACTTATGGGTGGAAAAGAAGCCTTTAGCCGCTACCTTTTGAAAACCTGTCAGGATGCTCCTCTCTTTGAGACAACTGGCTATGGTTACGAGATTCATGAAATGAGCGAGATGGCTACCGCTCCTTTTGGGCAAATCGCTATTTCCAACCAACCTAGCTTCCACATTCCTTATCTCTTCCGTTACAGTAACTATCCTGAATACACTAGCCTTCTCATCAAGACGCTACGTCAGAAGGCCTTCAAACCAAGCTGGCAAGCCTACCCTGGCGATGAGGACAATGGCAGCCTCTCCGCCTGGTATATCTGGTCAGCTCTTGGATTCTACCCGACCTGCCCAGGAAAACCAAGTTACGACCTCGGAATCCCCCTCTTTGATCATCTCCGTGTCTACCTAGCTAAAGAAAATAAATGGCTAGATATCCATGCCGAGCAAAACTACAGCCATTTCAACTTTGTCAAAGAATGCCGATTGGACAATACTCCAGTATCTAGCCTTCAACACCAAGACCTATTGAAAGCTGAGCAACTGACCTTCACCCTCAGCTGGCTACCAAATCACTCATAACCAAAAGAACCTTTGCATCGCGCAAAGGTTCTTCTTTTATGAAACTTGGACTTGGAGTTGATCAATAAGATGACCATCCACCATTAGGTTCAGATAGAAATCCAAGGTTTTATCTCCTGCAAAATACAAGGTTGGTAGCGTTAGCCTTTTTTCAGTCTCGCCAACTTGAAACGCAAGGACTTGAATCTCGTCCCGATAGGCGACACCATGCACACCCGTCCCTGGTTGAATCGAAATCTTAGCTTCCAAAGGACTGCTAGATTCTCTGCGTCTCACTGTAAAGTGGACATTTTCTCCCTTTGCCACAGCTAGACTTTTTTCTAAGAACTCTAGTTGCTGAACAGCTTCTTTTCTCGACAAGGTAGGTGTTTTATAGAGTGAAATCTTGGTCAACAAAGGCAAAGCCTGTGCCTCTGTAATGATGACACGAATCTTCTGCGCCTTAACGACTGATCCTCGTAAGAGGCGTTTGTAACCAACAGTATAGCCGGATCCAAACTCCTGCCAAACACCATCCAACTCTACCTGAACACGGAAAGCAGCGATGCGTTGCCCCAGCTTCAAATCTTCTCTTAACTCAATCACATCAAAAGTTTTAGGTGCCCCTAAATCGAGCTCTAATTGAACTGGCAACTCTGCATCACTTGCCCATGAACTGGTCTTCCGTCCATCTGTCAGGTGAGAACAGGCAAAGTCTGGTGATAGAGCCGGACCAGATACCTTGGCTCCCAAAGCCAAATCTTCTTTATAGAGCTCATCACGGTAGGCAGCAAATTCATAGAGACGCTGGATATCCTTTTCGTCAAAAAGTCCATCTTGGTTCGGTGGGATATTAAGCAAGAGTGGTGTACCCCGCCCTACTGAGTGAAAGTAGATTTCGGCCAACTCCTCGAGAGACTTAGGATCCTGATCCTCATGGTAAAACCAGCCCGGGCGAAGGGAAACATCTGCCTCACCGATTGAAAATAGCGTACCTGAGGGGTCTCCGTGCTGTAGATAATCTAATTCCGCCTCTGTCCCCAACTGGTCCGGCTTGACTTTTTGCCACAAGGGATCCCCTGCATAGCCTCGTTCATTTCCAATCCAGCGAATACTAGTTCCCTCAGTTGAGAAAATCAAACAATCTCCCTGCAATTCACGAATGGTTTCAAACCAAGTCTCAAACTCATAGTTGACCTTTTGAGCGCCCTCTCCTCGAGCACCATCCATCCACACCTCAGCGAACTTGCCAGCATTGCCATAGACAGGATTTGATAAGATTTCCTTCAACTGAGCCAGATAATAGGCATTGTAGTCCGCTTCTCGGTCCACGTGATAGAGGGAACTGTGGGCATCCCAAGGAGACAAATACACTCCCAAATCCATGTCAAACTCAGTTGCGGCTTGGGAAACTTCGAGAAGCAAGTCCCCCTTTCCATCCCTCCAAGGGCTAGCCTTGACCGAATAATCTGTGTGGGCTGTCGGGTAGAGGACAAAGCCATCGTGGTGCTTGACCACCAAAATCAGTTTTTTTAAACCTGTTTCTTTGAGCACTCGAACCCATTCACGCGCATCCAACTTGGTCGGGTTAAAGCGTTCAGGCTCCTCCTGACCTGTTCCCCATTCCTGGTCATAAAAGGTATTGGGGCCAAAATGGATAAAGGCAGCTAGTTCATCCTCTAAATAATCCAGCTGGGCCTGACTTGGTAATGGTCCATGTGGTTTTATTTTCATCATCATCTCGTATCTCTTTCTCTTGTTCATAAAGTTATCCACAACTTGTGGATAAGAAAACGTGCCTAAAAACTAATTTCTCCAGAATCCAGCTCTTTGACTTTGAACCTATCACCTTCAGCAAACTCTGCTCAAATCCCCACTGCACTAGGATTTCTACTAGAAAGCTGGCCAGTTACTAGTTGCCGGTACTATTATCAAGAACCCTCTAGGATATTAGCTGAATGTCCTGCTCTCCCCAGACTTATCCACAACTTGTGAATAAACCATTCTTTCTAGTTGTTGCCTCGTTGACTATAACAAAAAATCTAGGTACCGTCAATAAGACTAGGCTGTCTTCCTAAATACTCAGAAAAGATTCTATAATTTGTACAATATACATTTTATGCCATTCGAAAGAAAGGCTTTCAGATAGATTTCATATAATTTTCTAAGCGACTTTCAATCACTGCTCCTCTCAATTCCTCGTCAGAACTGAATTAAAATCTGGACATTTCTTCTTAAAATGTGAAATTTAGCATAATTTTTTCAAAAAATATTATATTCTTTTTAGTAGAAGTTTATACATTTATTTCCTCTAATTCCTTTTGCCATCGTATAATAACATAAAATACTACTAAAACCTTGTTTTGTCCGAATTTTTAATCATTTTTTACTATTGACACGCCTCTGAGAATATGATATAACGTAAATGTAAGCGGTACCAAAAAGGTGCCACCGTTAAAAATTTTTAAGGAGGAAAACACATGTCTTCACATCCAATTCAGGTATTCTCAGAAATTGGGAAACTGAAAAAAGTTATGTTGCACCGTCCAGGCAAAGAGTTGGAAAACTTGTTGCCGGACTATCTCGAAAGGCTTCTTTTTGATGACATTCCATTCTTGGAAGATGCTCAAAAAGAACATGACGCATTTGCTCAAGCTCTTCGTGATGAAGGAATTGAGGTCCTTTACCTAGAGCAATTGGCTGCTGAATCATTGACTTCCCCAGAAATCCGCGATCAATTTATCGAGGAATATTTAGACGAAGCCAACATCCGTGGTCGTCAAACCAAGGCGGCTATTCGTGAATTGCTTCACGGTATCAAGGACAACCAAGAATTGGTTGAAAAAACTATGGCAGGAGTTCAAAAAGTTGAATTGCCAGAAATTCCTGAAGAAGCAAAAGGCTTAACTGACTTGGTTGAGTCAGACTATCCATTTGCAATCGACCCAATGCCAAACCTCTACTTCACTCGCGACCCATTTGCAACTATTGGTAATGCCGTATCGCTTAACCACATGTATGCAGATACTCGTAACCGTGAAACTCTTTATGGTAAATACATTTTCAAACACCATCCAATCTATGGTGGAAAAGTAGAATTGGTCTACAACCGTGAAGAAGATACTCGTATTGAAGGTGGAGATGAGCTCGTTCTTTCTAAAGACGTTCTCGCAGTAGGTATTTCTCAACGTACAGACGCAGCTTCGATTGAAAAACTCTTGGTGAACATCTTCAAGAAAAATGTTGGCTTCAAGAAAGTATTGGCATTTGAATTTGCTAACAACCGTAAATTCATGCACTTGGATACTGTCTTCACCATGGTTGACTATGACAAATTCACAATTCACCCAGAAATCGAAGGCGATCTTCGTGTGTACTCTGTCACTTATGAAAATGAAAAACTCAAGATTGTTGAAGAAAAAGGTGACTTAGCTGAACTTCTTGCGAAGAACCTCGGCGTAGAAAAAGTTCATTTGATCCGTTGCGGTGGTGGCAATATTGTAGCAGCTGCGCGTGAACAATGGAATGACGGTTCCAACACTTTGACCATCGCACCTGGTGTAGTCGTCGTTTATGCCCGCAATACCATTACCAATAAGATCCTAGAAGAATACGGGCTTCGCTTGATTAAGATCCGCGGAAGTGAATTGGTTCGGGGCCGTGGTGGACCTCGTTGTATGTCTATGCCATTTGAACGCGAAGAAGTATAATCGCTGTTTAGTATTTGTCAATAAAAAATGTAAAAAATAGAAAGAGGAAATAATAGAATGACACATTCAGTATTCCAAGGACGCAGCTTCTTAGCAGAAAAAGACTTTACTCGCGCAGAGTTAGAATACCTTATCGGTCTTTCAGCTCACTTGAAGGATTTGAAAAAACGCAATATCCAACACCACTACCTTGCTGGTAAAAATATCGCCCTCTTGTTTGAAAAAACTTCTACTCGTACACGTGCAGCCTTTACAACTGCAGCTATTGACCTTGGTGCTCATCCAGAGTACCTCGGAGCAAATGACATTCAGTTAGGTAAAAAAGAATCTACTGAAGATACTGCAAAAGTTTTGGGTCGTATGTTTGACGGGATTGAATTCCGCGGCTTCAGCCAACGTATGGTTGAAGAACTGGCAGAATTCTCAGGTGTTCCAGTATGGAACGGTCTAACTGACGAATGGCACCCAACTCAAATGCTCGCTGACTACTTGACTGTTCAAGAAAACTTCGGTCGCTTGGAAGGCTTGACATTGGTATACTGTGGTGATGGACGTAACAACGTTGCCAATAGCTTGCTCGTAACAGGTGCTATCCTTGGTGTTAACGTTCACATCTTCTCACCAAAAGAACTCTTCCCAGAAAAAGAAATCGTTGAATTGGCTGAAGGATTTGCTAAAGAAAGTGGTGCACACGTCCTCATCACCGAAAATGCAGACGAAGCTGTCAAAGGTGCTGATGTACTTTACACAGACGTTTGGGTATCTATGGGTGAAGAAGACAAATTCGCAGAACGCGTTGCACTTTTGAAACCTTACCAAGTCAATATGGACTTAGTGAAAAAAGCAAACAACGAAAACTTGATCTTTCTCCACTGTTTACCAGCATTCCACGACACTCACACTGTCTATGGTAAAGATGTTGCTGAAAAATTTGGCGTAGAAGAAATGGAAGTAACAGACGAAGTCTTCCGCAGCAAGTATGCTCGCCACTTTGACCAAGCAGAAAACCGTATGCACACTATCAAAGCTGTTATGGCTGCTACTCTTGGAAATCTCTACATTCCTAAAGTATAAAACTTACTCGTATACACAACACAGGGGTTGAGACGAAAGCTATGATAGCTTATCAGTTCTAGCGAAAGAAAGCAAGGATTCCGTTTGACAGATTTGCCATCTTACTCTTGTCATCTTCCTGCTTCCTAGTCTCATTCTGATAAACGTCAGCTGTGCGTTCAACCCCTTTTATTAGTAGTAATGACTAATTTGTCTTTTAAAAAGACGCTACCTCCACTTCATATTTTATCATCATACCTGCCTGTAGCTCTTGGAGTTCTGTCAGGTTTACCATATTAAAGGAAGGAGAGCTCATGTCTCATAGAAAAATCGTCGTTGCTTTAGGCGGAAATGCCATCCTCTCCACTGACCCATCTGCCCAAGCTCAACAAGCTGCTCTGGTAGAAACAGCTCGTCATCTGGTCAAGTTGATTCAAAACGGAGATGAACTGATCATCACTCATGGAAATGGTCCTCAGGTTGGCAATCTCTTGCTTCAACACTTGATGGCAAATTCGGAAAAAAACCCTGCCTTCCCCCTTGATTCTTTGGTTGCCATGACCGAGGGTAGTATCGGTTTTTGGCTACAATGTGCTCTTGATAACGCATTGCTCGATGTAGGACTTGATAAAAATGTCGCTTCTGTTGTTACCCAAGTTATAGTAGACAAAGAAGACCCTGCCTTTATCAATCCCACCAAACCAATCGGTCCATTCTACTCAGAAGAAGATGCCAAAGCTGAGAGCGAAAAAACAGGAGCAACCTTCAAAGAAGATGCCGGTCGTGGCTGGCGTAAAGTAGTGGCTTCACCAAAACCAATCGACATTAAAGAAATCAACAGCATCCGCACCTTGCTCGATAATGGTCAAGTTGTCATCGCAGCAGGTGGAGGTGGTATCCCTGTTGTTAAAAATGAAAACGGTTACTTACGTGGGGTCGAAGCCGTTATTGATAAAGACTTTGCGTCTCAACGACTAGCAGAACTCGTCGAAGCTGATCTCTTTATCGTCCTTACTAGCGTAGACTATGTTTATGTCAACTACAATAAACCAGACCAAGAAAAACTTGAACACGTTACCGTCAGTCAACTAAAAGAATACATCAAACAAGGACAATTCGCGCCGGGTAGCATGCTACCCAAGGTCGAAGCTGCTATCGATTTTGTAACCAACCACCCAGAAGGCAAGGCTGTTATCACTTCCCTCAGCAATCTAGGCGCCTTGATCGAGTCCGAAAGCGGAACAATTATTGTTAAAGACTAGCCATTTTAACCCAAGTACAAGCTCTAACTAGGAGCACTCAGGTAAACCAACATCATTCGTTTTTATACTTTGTGGCATAGTTTAGGAGGAAAAACAAATGAGTGAAAAAACAAAAAAAAGGTTCCAAATGCCTTCATCTTACACTGTTTTGATCATTATTATTGCTATCATGGCAATCTTGACTTGGATCATTCCAGCAGGTAAGTATGACACGAACGAAGCAGGTGGCCTCATTGCAGGTACCTATCAAACTGTTGACTCTAATCCCCAAGGGATTTACGATATTCTAATGGCTCCAATCCGGGCGATGCTCGGTCACGAACCAACTAAAGCCGCTATTGACGTAGCCTTCTTCATCCTCATGGTTGGAGGATTTCTAGGTGTCGTCAATGCGACAGGCACACTCGATGTTGGTATTGCCTCTATTGTTAAGAAATACAAAGGACGCGAAAAAATGCTGATCCTCATCCTCATGCCCCTCTTTGCGCTTGGAGGAACAACTTATGGTATGGGTGAAGAAACCATGGCATTTTATCCACTCCTTGTTCCTGTTATGATGGCTGTTGGTTTTGATAGCATTACTGCCGTTGCCATCATCCTACTAGGTTCTCAAGTTGGCTGTCTTGCCTCTACTCTCAATCCTTTTGCTACTGTTATCGCTTCTGATACCGCAGGTGTGTCATCTATGGACGGGGTTATCCTTCGTATCATCTTCTGGTTTGTTATGACAGGTATCAGTACTTACTTTGTCTACCGCTATGCAGAAAAGATCCAAAAGGATCCCACAAAATCACTTGTCTACTCTCAACGTGAAGAAGACCTTAAACACTTCAATGTCACTGATAACGAAAATGCTCCATCTGTCTTGAACAAGAAACAAAAACATGTTCTTGCCTTGTTCATCTTGACTTTCATCATCATGATCGCCAGCTTTATCCCTTGGGTAGACTTGCATATCACTCTATTTGAAGACTTCAAGAATTGGTTGATTGGTCTTCCTGTTATCGGTGGAGTTATCGGTTCATCTGCCTTGCCATTCGGTAGCTGGTACTTCCCAGAAGGGGCTATGCTCTTTGCTGTGATGGGTATTCTTATTGGTGTTGTTTACGGTCTCAAGGAAAGCAAGATTATCTCTACTTTTATGGCTGGTGCAGCAGATCTTCTCACCGTAGCCTTGATTTGTGCAGTGGCTCGTGGTATCCAAGTTATCATGAACGACGGTATGATTACTGCAACTATTCTACACTGGGGTGAAGTCGGACTTCAAGGTCTCTCTTCTCAAGTCTTCATCGTTTTGACTTACCTCTTCTACCTTCCTATGTCATTCCTTATCCCATCTTCATCTGGACTTGCTAGTGCTACAATGGGAATCATGGCACCACTTGGTGAGTTCGTTAACGTAAAACCTAGTCTCATCATCACTGCCTATCAATCTGCATCTGGTGTACTAAACCTTGTCGCTCCAACTTCTGGTATCGTTATGGGGGCTCTCGCGCTCGGCCGTATCAGTCTAGGAACTTGGTGGAAATTTGTTACTAAACTCATTGTCGTTATTGTCATTGTGAGCATACTTCTTCTTATCCTAGGTACCTTCCTTCCATTCCTTTAGAACAAAGTGTGAGGTGAAACGAATGACCGTCTACATCACTGACTCCATTAAACAGAGCTTTATACAGAGTCTAAAGACTCTCATCTCCTACCCATCTGTTCTCCAAGAAGGGGAAAATGGGACACCTTTTGGACAAGCTATTCAAGACGTCCTAGAAAAGACGCTGGAAATCTGCCATGAACTTGGCTTTCGAACCTATATTGATTCCAAGGGCTATTATGGCTATGCAGAGGTTGGTGAGGGAGAACTCCTTGCCATCCTCTGCCACTTGGATGTTGTACCCGCAGGAGATTTGTCAGATTGGCAATCTCCTCCATTTGAAGCAACTATCAGAGAAGGCAAACTCTATGGACGAGGGGCACAGGACGATAAAGGTCCTTCACTGGCAGCTCTCTACGCAGTGAAAAGCTTGCTTGACCAAGGCATCCAATTTAAGAAGCGCGTGCGTTTTATCTTTGGTACGGATGAAGAAACTCTTTGGAGATGTATGGCACGCTACAACGCCCTCGAAGAGCAAGCCAGCATGGGATTTGCACCAGATTCATCATTTCCTTTGACATACGCTGAAAAGGGGCTCCTTCAAGTCAAGCTTCATGGACCCGGCTCTGATCTTCTCAAGCTCGATGTCGGAGGTGCCTTTAATGTTGTACCAGATAAGGCAAGTTACCAAGGTCCTCTTTATGAAGCGGTTTGTAGAGGTTTAAAAGAAGCTGGTTATGATTACCAAACTTCAGACCAAACTGTGACCGTACTCGGGGTACCTAAGCACGCCAAAGATGCTAGTCAAGGTGTCAATGCAGTCATTCGGCTTGCTAGTGTACTCGCACCTCTCCAACCACACCCTACCCTCCATTTTCTAGCCGACAAAGCAGGGCAAGATGGTAGAGGGCTTGGAATCTTTGGAGAGGTCGCTGATGAACCGTCTGGTTCCCTTTCCTTTAACGTTGCAGGGTTGACCATCAATCCCGATCGCTCCGAGATTCGGATCGATATACGCATACCTGTGCTAGCAGATAAGGAGAAACTGGTGGCACAGCTCACTCAGTGCGCCAAAGACTATCAACTTGACTACCAAGAATTTGACTATCTAGCACCCCTCTATGTCGCAAGAGATAGCCAACTTGTCACTACCCTTATGCAAGTCTACCAAGAAAAAACCGGAGATAAAACTCCTCCTCTCTCATCAGGTGGTGCTACCTTTGCCCGCACCATGCCAAACTGTGTAGCCTTTGGCGCTCTTTTCCCAGGAGCACAACAAACTGAACATCAGGCAAATGAAGCAACTGTCCTAGACGATCTTTATCGCGCTATGGACATCTACGCAGAGGCGGTTTACCGTCTCGCAACCTAAGCAGATAAAGGTTTCTACCAAAAAATCCCGCATATTTGCGGGATTTTTTCTTACATCAATGCGCCAACATTTCTTGGGCGATTTCTTGGCCAGATAGGTTATCTGGATAGTAGGTTGGCCAGTTATCCATCTCTTCAAAGAGGGCTTCTTGGCTGGTGCCTCCAAAGAAGATATGGAAATGTTCTGCCTTAACTGGAGCGATATTGTGGTCGCTAAACTGAACGTACTTGAACTGTCCAGCATCCGCATCGGTCGCTTCAAAGAGGAAGCGCACGCCACGATTGCCTTTCTTATAAGTCAAGATTTTCTTGCCGACATACCTGTAGGTGAATTTCTTGCTTTGGCCATCTTGAACAAACTCCATGGTATTGTCCGTGATATTGATCTTAGTCACATCTGTCTGATAACCTTTTCGATAGTAGGCCTTGTACTCATCCTTGGTCATCTTGCCAGTCAACTTAGCCTTGTAGTCAAAGACTTGATCAAAAGTTCCATCCTCAAGGAAAGGATAGACAGACTGCCAGTTGCCAGCATAGTCACTCAAGGTGCGGTCCTTGACATCAGCATCCTCAAAGTAACCATTGTGAACTGTCTTGGTATTTTCTTCCTTCTCTGGCTCAATTTCTGGTCCTTCTTGGTCTGTTGTCTGCTTGAGAGCCTTGAGGTTTTTCTCCATCACGGAGATATAGTCCTCACCAGCCTTGGTTGCTTCTTCTGTCAGACTTTCCAGCGGATTGAGCACATCTAGTTTGACACCTGTTTCTTTTGAGAGGGTATTTGCGAGGGCTTGTGAGGCATTTTCTTCAAAGTAGATATAGGAAATCTTGTTTTTCTTGATATACTCTGTCAATTCTGCCAAACGAGCAGCTGATGGTTCTGCATCTGGTGAGAGACCTGAGATGGATACTTGCTTGAGACCGTAGTCCAAGGCAAGGTAGTTAAAGGCAGCGTGCTGGGTCACAAAGCTCTTTTGTTTGGCTTGAGACAAGCCATCTGTGTATGCCTTGTCCAAGGCTTGCAATTTTTCGATATAGGCAGTCGCATTCTTTTCAAAAGTCTCTTTTTTGTCAGGATAGTCTGCTGATAAGCTGTCACGGATATGCTCTACTAGTTTGATGGCGCGTGCTGGTGAAAGCCAAACGTGGGGATCGTAGTCGTGATGGTGACCCTCGCCGCCATGATCATGCCCTTCCTCTTCTTCACCACCTGGCAAGAGGAGCATATCACCTGTCGCCTCGATGGTTTTCACTTTTTTCTTATCCAAGGATTCTAGCAATTTTGGAACCCAAGTTTCCATATTTTCATTTTCATAGACAAAGATATCTGCGTCTTGGATTTTGGCAACTGCCTTGGCAGACGGTTCATACTCATGGGGTTCTGTACCAGCACCGATTAGAAGTTCTACATTAGCAGTATCTCCTGCGACTTGCTTGGTAAATTCGTAGACAGGGTAAAAGGTTGTCACGATATTTAGCTTCCCATCTGCCTGCTTTTGATTGGAACAAGCCACTAAAAACAGAGCACATAGACCAGCTAGTAGTAAGCTAATTTTTTTCATTTCATTCTCCTATTTGATAAAACGTTTCAGTAGACTGACTAACAAAAAGACAACTACAAAGATAATGGTGATACTAGCGCTAGCAGGGGTTTCCGCATAGTAGGAAATATAAAGTCCTGCCACCATTCCCAAAAAGCCAATAGCGCTGGCTAGTAACATAACTGATTTAAAGTTTTTCCCCAGACGAAGGGCAATACTAGCTGGCAAGACCATAATGGTCGACACCAAAAGGGCTCCTGCTGCTGGAATCATGAGGGCAATGGCCACCCCTGTCACCATGTTAAAGAGAATTGACATAGTTCGAACAGGCAGGCCATCTACAAAAGCTGTGTCCTCATCAAAAGTCAGGATATACATTGGTCGCAAGAACAAGAAAGTCAAGAGTAAAACGACTGCCGCAATGGCAAAGAGGAAAATCACCTGCTCCTGGCTAATGGTCACAATCGAACCAAAGAGATATTGGTCCAAACTCATAGAACTTGAACTTTTGCCCTTACTCATCACGATAAGAGACACCGCAAGTCCTGTTGACATGAGGATGGCCGTCCCGATTTCCATAAAGTTCTTATAGACTGTCCGGAGATACTCCAAAAAGACCGCAGCAATCAAGACGATAGCAATGGTTGAAATAGTTGGAGAAATCCCCAAAACCAGACCAAAGGCTACCCCTGATAGAGAAACGTGACTGAGGGTATCGCTCATGAGACTCTGACGACGTAAGATAAGGAAGGTCCCGAGGACTGGAGAAAAGAGACTCATGGCAATGACAGCCAAGAAGGCACGCTGCATAAAGTCATAGGATAACAAACTAAGCATGGTCCACCTCCTGATCGCTCTCGTGAACGTTGAAACAACGCCACGGCGAGTCTTGATTGCGCACTAGATGGATATTGCGATCCGCATAGTCCTTAACCTCCTCAGGGTCATGGGTAATCATCAAAACAGCCTTGCCATGATGGTGGGCACTATGGTGCATGAGTTCGTAAAATTCATTTTTGCTCCCTGCATCCATCCCTGTTGTCGGCTCATCCAAGACAAAGATATCTGGGTCAGAAGCAAACATCCGAGCAATCACTGCTCGTTGCTTTTGCCCTCCCGAAAGGGAACCAATTCGTTTGTCACGGTGTTCCCACATACCAACTGAATCTAGACTCGCCTTGATATGCTCCTCATCATGGGCATTCAAGCGACGGAACCAGCCCTTTCGCGGATAACGACCCGACTTGACAAATTCATAAACCGTACTTGGAAAGCCAGCATTAAAACTGGCTATCTGCTGGGGAAGATAAGCTATCCTTAGCTTTTTCCCATGAGTATTTGTCTTTGAGATGGTTACCTTGCCAAATCTTGGCTGCAAGATGCCTAGACTCGCCTTGATAAGCGTTGTCTTAGCAGCTCCATTTTCACCAGTCAGGGTGACAAACTCCCCACTATCAACACTGTAGTTGATGTGCTCGAGGACAGGTTCCTTGTCATAATAGAAAGACAAGTCCTCTACTGTAATATACCGCATTATTTGATTTCTCCTACTAAAGCAGTTAAAAACCGCTGGATGACTTCTTGTTCATTTGGAGTAAACTGATTTGCTACTTGTTCATAGGCTAAGAGCGTGTGCTCATGATGATGGTGGTGTTCCTCTGCCACCGGTCGAGCTAGCTCTGTCAGTTGATAAAAGATCACACGCGCGTCCTTGGAATCTCTAGATGTCTCTAACATGCCCTCTTTGACCAAAGACTTGATAGCCTTGGTTACTGCCGCCTGACTGACATTGAGGCGACGGGCCAACTCCGAGTTGGTTAAGGATTCTTCTGACAAGAGCATGAGGATGTGTTCCTGAGTATTGGTCAAGGCTACGTCACTTGTGCAATGCCCAATCAGAATTTCATGCTGGTTCTCAGATCTCAAGATCACCTCGTTTAAAAAGTTATCGATTTCCTGTGCAAGCTGTCTCATGTGTTACTCCTTCCCTAGCTATCTTTTTCGTAAAAAAACTTAGATAGCTACCGATTCTTTACTGGTTAATTATATCATAAACCAAAAAAGAGTCAAGGGAAAACATGAGAGCACATTTCACACTTGAACTCTTTTGATTTGTTATTGGAAATCTTTGATATTTCCATCATAGGTCGCCCAGTCCTTACTAAAGAAACGGTCATTCATCTTGTAGTCTGGGGCTGGTTTTGGATCCGTCAAGAAGGGATTCACAACCTTATCAAAAGCCAACCAGCCCAACCAACCTAAGTGGATGGTATCCTTGATAAAGTAAGGTTCTCCTCCGTTTTTTGAAAAGTCAGCAATGTTGGTAAAGCCTTGACTTTCTAACTGGTAACGAATTTTCTCCACTGCATGTTGATACATTTCTTCACTGAGCTCTGTATATTCCATCCATTTCTTGTTGACAGGCTGGATAACAAAGAGCACATTGACTTTTGATTTGGCAAATTGATTGAGAACCAGCTGCAAATCATTGTATTCAGACGACTTTAGGAAGTTATAATTTTTTTGATACCCTTCCCATTTTTTTAAGTCTTTTTTGACCTCATACGTGTAGAAATGATTCTCCATCCCCATATCGTTATTGGTCGTATTTGCCTCTGCATCCTTACGGGCAATTTCTTCTAAAGCGTCATAAGAAAACTGATCAGGAAGATCTTTTAAATAGTTTTCTACATGTTCTTTGTACTTGAGTTTCCCCCGAATGGAAAATTGACCAAAAAGAGAGGACTGCTTTTCATTGAATCGTGCAAAGACGTTGATGATAAGTCGATCAGCATCTGACAAGTCCTCTCCTTTTGAAAGCTTTTGAAGGATGCCTTTCAATGCCACACTCGGGTTCTGCTTCAACAAACGCGTCGCAGCATGCTTAGCCGAGATGTCCCCAGATTGATTTTCCAAAAAAGCTGTTAACTGGTCGCTATTAAAGAATCTCTGAAACGCCGCTGGCTCATAATCCGTCTCTGTAAACCACTGAGGAGAGATGACAAACACCACCTGCTTTTCCTCGATTTCTGGCAGAATCTGCTGCAAACCGAAATATTGATTAAGCGAGGCCGCTCCTGCCTGACCCATAAAGTACGGGCGATAGGGACGATTGTATTTTTCTGCTAAAACAGCTGGATGGACACTATCAAATCGAATCCATTCACTTGACCCTAGAAAAGGGACAAAACGCATATTGGGATCCGTTAGCGCCCTCACTTTTTGACTTCTCTCTTTAAAACTTTCTCTACTGATGGAAGCTGCAGAGTACTTCTCCTCCGTCAGATTATGGCTTGTTGTACTTGGATAAAAAAAGATGAGTAGAAGAACCAAAAATCCAGCGATGAAGATAGGCCCGAAGATCAGCCACAAGCGTTTAAGCATTCTTTAACTCCGCAATACCTTCTACAATTTTATTAGCTGTATTCCAGTCATCACGACCGAACTCCGTCACTGGAACACGAATGTCAAAACGGTTTTCAATCTCAACAATCAATTCAACCGTTCCCATGCTATCCAAGACACCGGCATCAAAAAGATCTTCATCCATCATGTCAGAAACATCTTCCATAAACAACTCATCAATAATTTCAATAACTTCTGATTTGATATCCATTTTTCATATCCTTTTATTTTTTAAACCATAAATCATTCAAAAATCCAGAAAAGATTAAGAATGAAAACATGACGACATGGAAGGTGACAACCATGCCAAGCAACTGAATCCAGCGATTCTCAGGTAAGGAACCCTTTCCAGCTTTTTTCCGTTCTTTATTGAGCGCTTTTTTCTTACGAACCCAAGCGTCATTGATGACCAGCCCAATCCCATGGAAAAGTCCATAGGCGATATAGTACCAGGTCACACCATGCCAAAATCCCATAATCAGCATATTGAGAATGTAGGCTACACTTGAAGTCACATTTCGATTTTTAAAGACCTTCTTTCTGGTCAACACCATGACCATCCGCATAAAGACGAAGTCACGGAACCAGAAAGACAGACTCATGTGCCAGCGATTCCAAAACTCTTTTAAATCCCTTGACAAAAAGGGCTTGTTAAAATTGATAGGACTATGAATACCCATCAAGTTTGAAATGGCTAAGGCAAACATAGAGTAGCCCGCAAAATCAAAGAAGAGCTCCAGACCGAAGGTGTACATGACCGCCAGAGCATAATGGTTAAAGAAACCACCTGTCTGCAAGGCCAAATTTTTCAGCGGAGGCAATAATGTCTCTCCTAAAATATGGGCCAAGATAAACTTGTAGAGAAAGCCAAGCATGATATACTTGACAGCCTCTTCTAGCATGTCCATCAGCTCATCCCGCTCAGGAATGGTCGCATAATTTTCATTGAAACGTTTAAAACGATCAATGGGACCACTTGAGAAAGTCGGCATAAAGAGAAGAAAACGTAAGAATTGCCAAATCGTTAAATCCTTGATGACACCGTCCCTCAACTCAACGATAACCCCAACTGCACGAAAGGTTAAGTAAGAAATTCCTAAAAAGCCAAACAAAGATTGGGGTCCGTGAATAGCAGGAGATACTTTCACAAAGACGATAGGCAATAGGGATAAAAAGCTAACTAGATAAAATATCCATTTACTATCCCGCTTTTTCCTGTACCTTTTGTAGAAAGATACAAGCAGTACTTGCCAGATAACATAAAGGATCAAAGCGCTTATTTGATTCGTCTTTCCACCTACCAACATGGTGACGATAAAGAAGAGACTAACCAGCACCTCATACCAGGCAAAACGTTTCTTGAAAAAGAGCCCAATAAATATCGGTAGGGTCGCAGCAATCACATACAAAAAATAATAAAGATTGCCATAAGGTTCCAAATGAGGTAGCTGTTTGTAAAGCTCCATCATCTATTGTTTACCTCATTGATCAAGCCCTTAATATCAATTTTACCATTAGGCGTTAGCGGCAAACTGTCTCGATAGAGAAACTTGGATGGCATCATATAAGACATCATGATATCTGCTAGGTCTTCCTTGATAGCCTTGGTAATATCGATATCACGCTCAAACTGCTCACGAACACCGTCTTTTAGGATGACATAGGCCAGTAGATTTTGTACCTTGTAGTCCTTGTTATAACGTGGGACCGCAACAGCCGACTCGATATAGCGAGACTTGTTGAGGTTTTGAGAGACATCCTCAAGCTCAATGCGATAGCCATTAAACTTAATCTGGAAGTCCATGCGTCCGCCGTAGAGAAGCAAGCCTTCATCCGTCATGGTTCCCACATCTCCGGTGTGATAGGCTGGCAGTCCTTCAAATTCAAAGAAGGCTTCCGCTGTTTTTTCAGGATTGTTCATATAGCCTTTTGACACAGCTGGCCCAGAAACAATGATTTCTCCCTGTTCACCATTTGGCAGTTTATTGCCTTCTTCATCAATGATAAAGGTCGGAGAATCAGCCTTGGTATAACCGATTGGTAGGCGTTTGAGAGTCGCCAACATCTCGTCTGTCACAGCAACTGCTGACAGAGCCACTGTTGCTTCTGTTGGACCGTAAGCATTGATAATTTGGGCATTTGGGAAACGCTCGCGCAGTTTTTGAGCTGTTTTGACCGTCAATTCTTCGCCATCAAAGTAGAAATGCGTAATTCCTGGCATTTTCTCACTATTAAAATCTTCTGACAACATGGCCATATCTGCAAAGGAAGGCGTTGAGGTCCAGATAGCGATTGGCAATGAAAAGATGGTCGCAAATAGTTGCTTGAAGTCCTGAGTAATGGCTGAAGGAAGAGCGAAAAGTGTACCACCCAGTGCTAAGGTTGGCGCCCAGTACATGACAGACAGGTCAAAAGAGTAGGGTGGTTGGGCCAGCATTTGCGGACGACTTGGCGTCGCAAATTCTTTGTCTGTAATCATCCAGTTGGTAAAACTGAGGAGATTGTCATGGGAAATCTGCACTCCCTTTGGCTTACCAGTCGTACCAGAAGTAAAGATGATGTAGTAGTTGTCATCTCCCTTGACTGGATGCGTAATCTCGTAGCTAGAAGCTTGAGCAAAAGCTTCATGAACTTGCTCCAAATTCAGCATCGGTGTGCTAGTTTGCTCTAATGGAAAATCTGAGATAGCAATAATCAAGCTTGGCTCTGCAACTTCTACGATAGCAGAAACTCGTTCCAAGGCCGAATGGCTGTCAATTGGAATATAGGCATGTCCCGACTTAGTCAGCGCCACAAAGGTAGCCAACATCTCATACTCCTGACCACCAAAAACGACGACTGGAGATTTCTCAGGCAAGCCTAGTTGATCGATGGTTGCAGCCAAACTATCCGAATCAGCCTTCAGATCACCATAAGTGTGCTCTTGGCCTAAAACATTGTAGACAGGATATGTTGGTTGTGTTTGAGCAAAGTGCTCAATCGTTTCAATCATATCTTTTATCGGTTTATTAGACACGGTTTTTCTTCTCCTTCAAACTAGAACTCATTATAAATAAAGGTTCCTTGGCTCTGACCAAGGTAACTAAAAAAATAAAGCAAACCAAGTAAGATTACAAAATATAGGACGGTCTGTCCCAAAAACATATACAATTTTCTGTGTTTTCCCATAGTTAGTGTGTTCAATTTTCTATGATTTTTCAAAAAAGCTATGCAACTATGCATTTACTGTCTTATCTTCCTAACATTTTACCATTTTATCAACCTTTTTTTCAACTGTTTACCATAATTCAAAAGTTTGTTTTAGCTTATTTTAAGATAAGTTAAGATATCAATCTTTTTGTTATAAATAAAGACAAAAACGAGCCTGAGATTTCCATCTCAAACTCTGTTGCCAATAACTCTTTTATCTTAGAAAAGTGAGAATACGAGGACTGCTAAGGACGCTCCGAGGATAGGTCCCACAACAGGAATCCAAGCATAAGACCAGTCTCCGTCTCCCTTGTTTGGAATTGGCAAGATGCTGTGCATGATACGAGGGCCAAGGTCACGAGCTGGGTTCAAGGCATAACCTGTTGTCCCACCTAGTGAAAGACCGATACCGACAATCAACGTTCCTACTGCAAAGGTCCCTAAACCGGCTTGAAGGTCATAGAGTCCCAAGGCAAAGATTGTCAAGAGCAAAACAAAGGTACCAAGGATTTCGCTAACCAAATTCGATACTGTGTCCTTGATGGCTGGTCCAGTACTAAAGGTCGCTAGGATATTTCCTGCGTTTTCTTCCGCCTCATAGTGTGGTTTGAATTGCAACCAAACCAAAATCTGAGCCACCATCGCTCCTGCGAATTGGGCTAGGATATAAGGGAAAACAGAAGCCCAAGAGAGCGTTCCTTTTAAGGCCATAGCAAACGTCACAGCTGGATTTAGGTGGGCTGGACTGAGCGTGCCAGATACAAAGGCCGCAACGGCTACAGCAATTCCCCATCCCATAGTAATGACAATCCATCCTGAATTGTTGCTCTTGGTTTTGGGAAGAACCACACCTGCAACAACACCATTTCCTAGGAGGATGAGGATTAAGGTCCCCAAAAATTCTCCAAATAATTCTTTCATCATATCTTTGTCTCCATTTAAAAGAAGGAGAGAGAGGGCAAGGAAGGCTTGCCTCCCTCTTTTCTAGTTTTTCTTAATTTTTCAATGCCGCTAGATCGTTGTTAGCAAGAGCTGCTTCGACATCCGCACGGTAGGCTGCTTTTTCTTCTTCTGTCCAATCATAAAATCGTCCCATTTCATCCAAAACTGGCTCAACGATGCTATCCAAACTATCACGCATGAAGAGCATATGGTTGGTACGACGGAGGAGGAAGTCAACTGGGTTCAGAGCCAACTCATTGCGCATTGCATAGTGAAGGGACAAGGTATCTGCCAAGCTGAGTCCTGGCGCTTGTTCCAAGCTGTGAGCAAGGGCAAAGACCTTCGGTGCATTTGAACCGTAAAGATTTGCTAGATAGTGAGCTTCCTTGCTATCCAAACCACGTGAAACTCCAAGTTGAGCAAAGGCTTCGATTTCTGAGTCCACATTTGCTGGGTTCAATTCTCCACCTGAAACAGGATAAGTCTTAGAGTTGATCAGTTTAAAGCTACGGTCAAATTCGGTTTTGAGGATGTCAACCACGCGCTCCATAGCTCCTTCAGCCATCTTACGGTAGTCTGTGATTTTACCACCAGCCAGGGTCAAAAGGCCATTGTCATCACGGTCCAAGCTCGAACCACGAGAAACTGCAGATGGATCCAAATGTTTCTCAGATGTGCTGCTTTCAAGCTTACTAACAGCAGACTCAACATCTTCACGCGTTTTTTCTTTCGATAGATAAGCTTCGACAGTCGCAATCAAGCTATTGAAGCTCTCATCGCTAATGGTTCCGTTATTTCCTCCATTGTAGTCAGAAGCGCTATTGCCTGCAATCAATGGACGAAGACCAGCCCAGCTACTTTCGATATCGTCAATTGTGATATTTGCTTCTGGGAAACGGTTGTTGACAATGCCAAGCAGATAATCTACATCTTCCTGCGTCACTTTTGGATGTTCCAAATCGCCTGTGTAGTCTGTATCCGTTGTACCAAAGTAAGTCTTGTTTTCACGTGGGAGAACAAAGACCATACGACCATCGCCCAAACCTGTGTCAAAGTAAACTGGCTGTGAAACCTTGATCTTGCTTGAATCCACTACCAAGTGCACTCCCTTAGTTGGACGCATTTGTGAGAATTGGGTTCCCTTATTGGACAAATTACGTACCTTGTCGCTCCAAGGACCTGTCGTGTTAATAACCAGACGAGCCTTAATTTCAAAGACTTGGTCTGTCAACAAATCACGAGCTACAACACCTGTAATCTTGCCACTTTCATCAAAGAGGAAGCCTTCTGCCTTAACGTGGTTGGCAATGAGGGCACCGTCTTGATTGGCACGTTTGATGTTTTCAATCACGAGACGCGCATCGTTATTACGGAAGTCAAGGTAAACCCCACCTCCTACCAAGCCTTCTTTCTTCAAGTTTGGCTGGCGTTCCAAGACTTCTTCCTTGCTCAAGACCTTGTTAGCAGCTGGCGTATTGCTAACACCTGCCAAAAGGTCGTACAAGTCCATGGCTACTTTGAGACGGAAAAGGCTAAATGTCGCTCCATCCTCATCGTAAACTGGCAAGAGCATTGGATCTGGTTTTGGAATATGTGGGGCGATTTGTTGAACCACCGCACGTTCAGAAACTGTATCTGAGACTACTTCCACATCAAATTGCTTGAGGTAACGCAGACCTCCGTGAACCAATTTTGTTGAACGGCTAGATGTCCCTTCTGCGAAGTCCTGCATTTCAATCAAGCCAGTCTCAAGACCACTGGCTGCTGCCTGCAAGGCTACACCAGCCCCTGTAATCCCTCCACCGATAATCAAAAGGTCCAGAGTGCGTTCCTGCATTTTTTTAATTGACAATTCACGTGTTTTCTTTGAAAATTCCATATTTACACACTTTCTAACTAAATCACTTTATTCTTTCAGTATTAGTCTTCGATTTCCGCAAAAACTTGCGTTGCTTTCACAGCTTTCTTCCAGCCCTTGTATAGTTGTTCCTTGCGCGATTCGTTCATAGATGGCTCAAAGAGTTCTCCTGTCTCGTTCAAGAGTTTCAACTCGTCCAAGTCCTTCCAGTAACCCACTGCCAAACCAGCTAGGAAAGCCGCTCCTAGGGCAGTTGTTTCCAAGTTTTTAGCGCGTGCGATGTCAATTCCTAAGATGTCAGCCTGGAACTGCATGAGGAAGTTGTTCATAGCAGCACCACCATCCACTTTCAAGACCTGAATAGCTGTCTGAGCATCCACTTGCATCGTGTCGATGATGTCACGCACTTGATAAGCGATAGATTGCAAAGTCGCCTTGATAAAGTCTTCTTTAGTTGTTCCACGAGTCAAGCCAAAGACAGAGCCTCGAGCGTTTTGGTTCCAGTATGGTGCACCTAAACCTGTAAAGGCAGGTACGACATAAACTTCATCATTGTTGTGAGAATTGAGAGCATATTTTTCAGACTCTGGTGAGTTTTCCACCATACGAAGTCCATCACGAAGCCACTGAATGGCACTTCCTGCGATGAAGATAGAACCTTCCAAGGCATAGTACACCTTGCCGTTGATTCCGTAACCAATCGTTGTCAAAAGGTTGTTTTCAGACAACTGCATCTCTTCACCAGTATTCATGATGATGAAAGAACCTGTTCCATAAGTATTCTTAACCATACCAGGTTCAAAGGCCAACTGTCCAAAGAGGGCTGCCTGTTGGTCACCAGCCATACCTGAGATTGGCACTTCTCCACCGTAGAAATGGAATGGAGCTGTCTTACCGTAGATTTCAGAGTTAGAACGAACTTCTGGAAGCATGGCCTTAGGAATGTTGAGGATTTCTAAAATCTCATCATCCCATTTGAGTTCTTTAATGTTATAGAGCATGGTACGAGCCGCATTTGAGTAGTCAGTCACGTGAGCCGCACCGTCAGTCAATTTCCAAACTAACCAAGTATCAATGGTACCAAAGAGCAATTCACCTTTTTCTGCTCGCTCTTGAGCGCCTTCTACATGGTCCAATATCCAACGAACCTTGGTAGCAGAGAAGTAAGCATCGATGATCAAACCAGTCTTTTCGTGGAATTTTTCCACATAACCTTGGCTTTTTAGTTGTTCAGCCAGAGGAGCTGTCTGGCGTGATTGCCAAACGATAGCGTTGTAGATAGGAAGTCCTGTTTTCTTATCCCAGACGACAGTTGTTTCACGCTGGTTAGTAATCCCGATTGCTTCGATTTGACTTGGTTTCACACCACTTTCGATGAAAGCACCCGCGATAACTGACTGAACAGAGTTCCAAATTTCATTGGCATTGTGCTCTACCCAACCTGCTTGAGGGAAAATCTGAGTGAATTCTTTTTGACTAGAGCTGACCTTTTCTCCTTTTTTGTTAAAAATGATGGCACGAGAACTGGTCGTTCCTTGGTCAATAGCCATGATGTATTTTTCTTGTGACATGTGCTGTCCTCCTGATAAAATCTTGAGGGGGTCCCTCTTTACAGTAACTAGTATACAAAATAAAGCGCTTTCTTGTTCATCAATTTTTTTAAAATTTTAAAAAAAAGTGAGGAGATTGTGCGAATTTCACAAAAAAGACCTGAAAAATCAGGTCTTTTAGGCAAAGAGCATCTGACGAATCTTTGCCAAATCCTCCATATCCAAGTCGTTTTTTAAATAATAGATCGGAGTCTGTTCTTTCTTATGGATAGGGTTATTGGTAACCAGCAAATCATAATGTCGACTGGGGTCGTAGGCTTCTATGGCAATAAAACGATTGTATTCCAAATACCGTTTCAAAAGGGCAGCCATCCTAGAAAAGACAAGAAAACCAGATGTCAAATCCAGACCAATCCTCATATGCTGACCACCATTTTCAGCCATATACTCTATCAACTGGAGCCATTCCCAGATAATTTTCTTATCCAAATCCGTTCCCTGATGAAAGGCTGGCAAGATATGAAAAATTCTCTCTGCAGTCCCTCTAAAATCATGTTCCATCAGCAAATAGGGATGGCGATTCTCTGTCTGGTATCTGTACTGATCTTGTAAAATATAGCCCTTGTATAGATAAACTTGACCACAGAGCTGGCTGAGTTCATAGGTGACATGGTCCTCTGTGTAGCCCCCCAGCAGCTCCTCCTTCTTCATCTCTTGAATCAATTGCGTCAGCAAATCGGCTAATTGCCCTCCAAAACCAAGGATATACTCCATAGTATGAAGGGGCAAGATACGATGGGAAAGGAGAAATGAAAAGAATACCATCATCTCACCATCCTCAGTTCCTAGAGGGATGTGTTGCCCAGCAAAAAAGGACGGAGCCTTTCGAAGCAAACGAAGATAGAAAATATTGTCAAAATACCCTCTCATTTTTTCTTCTATGACTTGAAACTGACAGGCATTGACCCGAAGACGCTGTTGACTGATATGAGCCCAGAGAACCAAGTCCAATTTCTGGCCCGAAGACAAGCTAGCACCGCAGATTTCTTCTAAGCTGGCAATCTCTTGTTTTCTCTCAGCTTTCTGCATGTGACCTTCCCACTCCCGACTGGACCAAATCTTGCGGAAAAGACAGAAATAGAAATAGCGAATCTGATGCTCCGGACCTCGCCAACGGCCATTTTGGATGGATAAGTCAAATTCTGACAAAATCTGATTTAGACTAGCTAAGTGGCGACCAAGCGTGGCCTCACTAATCATCAATTCTTGAGCCAACTGATGAGCTAGAAATTGTTGGTGATAGAGAAGGTAAACCAAAATTTGGTACTTAATGGCATTGTCTAGAAACAAGCTCCGAATCTCTCTCCCCTTTGTGGCTGCACCAATCAACAAACGCAGATTTTCATCTTCCAAGTGGATGGTCAGCTCTAGTCCTCTTTCCAAGGCATTTTCGTTAATCAGAGAAATGTACTTGGTTAGGGTCGCTTTTGAAAAACCTGTTTCTTCCATGGCTTTCTTGACTGTTGTCTGCGAATCTTGTAATAGAAAGGAAAGGACTAAAAATTGACCAGATTCTGCTTTTTCCATCAAATCGCCTAAATACATTTGTTACCCCTTTCATTTTCTCCTACAAGCATAGCATAAATCTTACAAATGCTGAAATAATCTGTTTCTCATTTTATTTTAAGGCTGATTTCCTGGTCATTATTCCACAGAAACAGCAAACACACGACTCCCCCTTTGGGCATTTTTATGCTAAAATAGTAGCTATGGATAAAATTATTAAAACTATATCAGAAAGCGGAGCCTTTCGTGCTTTTATCCTTGATAGCACGGAAACCGTCCGCACTGCTCAAGAAAAACATCAAACCCAAGCCAGTTCAACCGTCGCACTTGGTCGCACCCTTATTGCTAGCCAAATTCTCGCAGCTAATGAGAAAGGAAATACCAAACTAACAGTTAAAGTTCTTGGAACGAGCTCTCTCGGTGCCATCATCACAGTCGCAGATACCAAGGGCAACGTCAAAGGCTACGTTCAAAATCCTGGCGTTGATATCAAAAAGACTGCAACGGGTGAAGTCCTAGTCGGTCCTTTTGTCGGAAATGGTCAATTCCTCGTTATCACAGACTATGGTACTGGAAATCCCTACAACTCCATGACTCCCCTTATCTCTGGGGAAATTGGTGAAGACTTGGCCTACTACCTGACAGAAAGCCAACAAACACCTTCAGCAGTCGGCCTCAATGTTCTTTTGGATAAAGACGACAAGGTCGAAGTTGCCGGAGGTTTCCTTCTCCAAGTGTTGCCAGGAGCCAAGGACGAGGAGATTGCCCGCTTTGAGAAACGTATCCAAGAAATGCCAGCTATCTCAACCCTTCTGGAAAGCGACGACCATATCGAAGCTCTCCTCAAGGCTATTTATGGTGATGAATCCTACAAACGCCTATCTGAAGAAGAAATCCGTTTCCAATGTGACTGCAGCAAAGACCGTTTTATGAACGCTCTTGCCAGCCTTCCAAGCTCAGATTTAGAGGAAATGAAAGAGGAAGACCACGGGGCAGAAATCACTTGTCAATTCTGCCAAACAACTTATAACTTTGATGAAAACGACCTGGAGGAACTCATTCGTGACAAATCTTAATACACCCTTTATGATTGGCAATGTTGAGATTCCCAATCGTACCGTTTTAGCGCCTATGGCTGGCGTGACAAATTCAGCCTTTCGTACCATCGCAAAAGAGCTCGGAGCTGGGCTCGTTGTGATGGAAATGGTCTCTGACAAGGGAATCCAATACAACAACGAAAAAACTCTACATATGCTTCATATCGATGAAGGCGAAAACCCAGTCTCTATCCAACTTTTTGGTAGCGATGAAGACAGCCTCGCACGCGCAGCAGAATTCATCCAAGAAAACACCAAGACCGATATCGTCGATATCAACATGGGCTGCCCAGTTAACAAAATCGTGAAAAACGAAGCTGGCGCTATGTGGCTCAAGGATCCAGACAAGATCTACTCTATCATCAACAAGGTCCGATCTGTCCTCGATATTCCACTTACAGTCAAGATGCGTACAGGCTGGTCTGATCCATCCCTAGCTGTGGAGAATGCCCTAGCTGCTGAGGCTGCAGGTGTCTCTGCTCTCGCTATGCACGGCCGTACCCGCGAACAAATGTATACTGGTCACGCAGACCTCGAGACCCTACACAAGGTTGCTCAAGCTCTGACCAAGATTCCATTTATCGCAAATGGTGACATCCGTACGGTCCAAGAAGCCAAACAGCGTATCGAAGAAGTCGGGGCTGACGCTGTCATGATTGGTCGCGCAGCCATGGGAAATCCCTACCTCTTCAACCAGATCAACCACTACTTTGAAACAGGAGAAATCCTTCCTGATTTGACCTTTGAAGATAAGATGAAAATCGCCTACGAACACCTGAAACGCTTGATTAACCTCAAAGGAGAAAACGTAGCCGTTCGTGAATTCCGCGGCCTCGCTCCGCACTACCTCCGGGGAACATCTGGCGCTGCCAAACTTCGTGGAGCCATTTCACAAGCTAGCACCCTAGCAGAGATTGAAGCCCTCTTGCAACTAGACAAAGCATAGTCTCACATCTACAACTCACAAAAACGGCAAAGCTCAAAAATGAGTCTTGCCGTTTTTATATGTTTTCATCTTGTAAATCTAATTGCTTCACTCTAGCTATATAGTAGGACATAATCAAAAACAAATTGAGGCTGACAATCCATATAGACCATTCATGAAGAAAATGCATCAATACAGCCAAGCTGATTGCGCCCACTATGAAACTTCCCACAACAATCCCATAATTTAAGGCCTGGCGACGGTATTCTTGGATATTTCCTTCTCTTCTAGCAATGCGATACAAAGCGGTCAACATCTTTCGGTAATTTCCAGACGTCATAAAAATGACATAGGGATGATCTTCAATCAAACTGCCCGTAAATGTTAGCATCATCATTCCTGTTCCAAAAGCGATGAAAGGAACTTCTAATAGAGGAAATCGTGAAAAGAAAGGTAGAATAAGAGTTCCAATAAATAAAGGGAGCAGCATCTTAACCCGCCAGTAGGCCGTTTTGCGGTATTCTTTCATGTGCAATGCAAACAGAAATCCTAGAGAAAAGAAAATAATGGAGCAGAATCGTAGCATCGTATTAATGACATTTGAGTCGTGCCAATCAGATATCAGTAGGAGAATATTCCCTGTCTGTGTCGCTACCAAACTATGGTATTGAATATGGCAAAACACATCCAAAGAACCACCTACAAATCCAAGAAATACTCCCATCAATCGTGTGTTTTGAGGTAAGATTAATTTATCCGCCATGTATTATCACTCGTTTTCCTTTGATTTTTTTATTATACCACTTTCTCTTGGAGAAACTAAGTGAAAAACAGTTGACTCACTCTTTTACAGAACGATTTCTAGTAAGAGTCAAAACACAAAATTTTATTATTGAATCAAGGCAACGCTTGAAACTTTACCATCCGCACCTGTTGTAATTTGGATGATTTTTCCTCCTCCGATTTTAGCATTATACTTGCCATCATCAAGAGTGTAAGAGTAGCCTCTAATAGAGTAGTTTTCTTTATTTCCTTCTGCAGTTTCTACTGTAAATTGGCCCCCTGATGAAACCGTAATAGTTTCGCCATTCGCTCCCTTCCAGTTGCCTGCAGCTGCTGAGAAATCACCATCGACCATGGTTAAAACACCCTTGTAGCGTTTGTTGTGTTCTGCTTGCTTGTCTTGAAGTTTGCGGTCAGTTGTTGGATCATAGCCTGACTGGTTAGACTGGGCTTGAGAGCCTTGCTGAGTTGAAGGTGCCTGAGATGGAGCTTGCTGACTAGGGGCTGCTTGTTCTTGTCTTGATTCAGGCGCTGGTTTCGCTTGTGACTGATCCGCCGCTGTAGAAGACTGACCAGAAGATGCCTGGGCCTTTTCAGATGAAGCTGAGCTTGAAGATTTTTGAGTCTTGCTTTCTTTGTTAGAAGAAGCTGCTTTAGAACTTGATGATTGGCTTGTCTTGGCAGAGCTGCTGGTTTGAGTGGTTTCGTTTTTATTTCCACAAGCTCCCAGTAGCAAGGTAGAAGCCAACACAGTCGCTGCCATCAATTTGATATAGGTTTTCTTTTTCATCTTTCCACTCCTTTGTAACACTTTTGAAATATTAAGAAATCTTTTTGTAATGTAATTGTAACATTAGGCCTTGAATCTGTCAACTATTTAGAGAACCTATTTTAAAAATTGTTCCCTCCACTATTTCAATTCGTAATCGAAACGAAAAAATAGAAAATTTTTTAGATTAGAGTCCTATTTTTTGCATCGCTCTTGTGTAATTCTAAGAAAGATAGCCATTCATAAAAATGATGATAAATAAAGAGGTCGGGAACTTTGTCCCGGCCTCACTTTTTATTTCAATCGATAGGTTTTTCTTGGTTTCTTTTTGGGTACTCGTTTGAGTCCGACTTCTTCTACATATTCGCCGTATTTTACGAGAAAGTTATTGCTGACGATTGGTCGACCAGGGTTGATGAGATTGACCAGTTCGGTTCCTTCATAGACAGTGAACTCCTCCTCCAGCAGATAAAGGAAGGTTGGGTTCCAGTCGAGACGGCCTTGGATTCGTTTGATGGATTCTTGGATAATGGCATAATGGTCAAAAGCGAAGGCTTGCTCCTCCAGCTCGACCCCCTCTAGGAAACATTTGCCTGTCTGAAAATCGACATCTACGAAAACGACATCCTTGGCATCGTCACCTGCCCGAACGAGGTCTAAGGCACGACTAGGTAGGTACACTAAGTGGGCAATGGTCACTGTCCAGCCCCGTGGATCACGACCGGGGGTCGATACGGTCATCAATTGCTCGATTTTCTCCAAAGGTAGATCGAGATTGACTTCTTCTCTCACTTCGCGCTGACAGGCATGTGCAGCATCTTCTCCCTTGTCCATAAAGCCTCCAACTAAGGCTAAACAGTTTTGATAAGGGTGAGCCTTGCGACGGATTAGCAAGAGTTTGATTTTTCCTTCGACAAAGCAGTAGGCTACCATATCCACTGTCACGCTTGGTTTTTCATATTGAGGGAGTTCCTGCTTGTAGTACCAGTCTAAAAACTCCTCCTGACTGGCATGGATTTCATAATATTCTTTTTCCGTCATCCCGGCTGGAATCATCGTATCTGCCATCTTATGCCTCCTTTCGAACTGCCTTAGTCCATTGGTACCACCCCACTAGACTGTTGAGTGTGTAAACCCAGTACATCCCTTGGATGTGGATATTTTCACCCCACCAGAGATAAATACTAAAGAGATTGGTTGCAATCCAGAAAATCCATTGCTCACGGTAGAGACGTGTCATCAAGAGCTGACCAACACCATTGGTCGCATCAGTAACACTATCACGGAAAGGGCGAGCGCTATTGATACTTTGGTAAGCCAAGCCCATACCAATCCATATAATGGCAGTCAAGGCCAAGTACTTGAACCAGTCAAGAACAGATAATTTCTTAGCTTCAAAGTGGGATTCTTCTGGTTTACCTTGGTCATTGATACGATTGGACAACCAAGCATAGAGACCAATCGGCTGCATGACAAAGAAGTAAACGGTCGTCAAAACTTCGCCATAAAAAGTCGCATTCATGGCCAAGATCAAGTAGATAGCCGAGTTAATAGCCCCAAAGAGATAATTGCTCGCACGCCCTTCTGCTACCAAGATAACACAGACAATCCCAGTCCAAGATGCAAACAAGCTCAGCCAGTCATGACTTTCCGTATTTTGAGTGAATTCCAAGATCAAAGGAACACTTGACAGAGCGATGAGGTATAACCACTGGACAAGGCTACGGCCGACAAAAAGATCTTTCCAGAGCAGGCGCATGATCCCTGCAAAACCGATCTTGCGGGCTTCAGCATGGACATTTTTAAAGTTTTCGATAAATTGTGTGATTTTTTCAGTTAGCTTTTTCATAATTTCTCCTAATCTGCTTGGTAAATGGCATCAATAGCCACTTTTGCTGCTTCATAATTGCCTAGATAATCCTCAGCTAGATAAACTAAAGGAATGGTCGTTAAGTATCTCTCCCTCATCTGGTCCAAATGCTGGGAAAAACTGTAGCGAATGTGGTCTTCTGCCATGGTCATATCTCTAAACCCGTCATTAACATAGGAACCCACAGGCTGCACAAAGAGAATCAAGTCCCATTTTTCCTTAGCCAAGATAGAGGCAAAGAGATTGTCAAAGGTTTCCCCTGATAAGTCTCCTTGGTCCTCAGTCTCCATGTAATAGTCATAGTAACCCTTGGTTACCAAGGAGTTGGTATCGGCTATCACTAGGCCTCGATTGGCATTGCTATCGATTAGTTTTGAGGTCTGGTCATACTGTCCCAACAGGAGATAGTAGTAATCCTTTGGAGTCAATTCATCGTCGCGGACATTGTTTTTGATCTGGTACTCACGCGCATACTCCAGACTGACGGGCGCATCGTAATACCTTGCCAAATCCTTGGCTAGAGTGGTCTTCCCATTGCTGGCACTTCCCATAATCAACACTTTCTTGGTAAACTGACGGCGGAAGAGTTGAGCGATGTATTTCCAATATTTGCTTGGATTTTCTCGAATCATAGTCGCTGAGATACCAAACTTTCTTTCTTGCAAGACGGTGCCAAATCCACGTTTAGCTAGTTCTTGCTGGTATTCTTCTTCTCCCACAAAGAAAGTCAAATCTTGCTGGGTTTCATCATAGGAAATCTCCGCTAACATCTGGTCCAACCACTCCTGCCAGCCCATAGGGTAACGGGGAAGGTTGGTCTCATCCAGCTTGCAGACAGAGGTCAATTCGTCATCACGAAAAGCCTCTCGGATATAGCGAAATCGTTTTTGAAGACTTAAACCTACCTGCTCCCCTCTGTCTCCCTCGTAGCCTGAAACGACTACCCAGACCTGCTCACACTGACGCTTCGCTCGCTGGATCAGATCGATATGCCCTTGATGGAGAGGGGCAAAGGTCCCAAATACCACTGCTGTTTTCTTTTTCATAAACGTTTTACCTTTTTATAATTTTTGATATTTTTATTTTCTATGTTTTTATTATATACTATATTTTTGTTTTGTCAATAGTTTTTTATCGTTTTTTATAAAAAGATCCCAAAAAAGAATCAGGATTCCTCCTGATTCTCTATTTTTAAGCAATATCAAATTTTAATTGACCAGCTTTGACTCCTATCTTGAGGGTCTTGCCTGCTACCAGTTCTCCCTTGAGAAGGAGTTCTGCTAGCTTGTCTTCCACTTCTGTTTGCAGGGTTCTGCGAAGTGGACGGGCTCCCATTTCTGGATTGTAACCGTGACTAGCTAGCAACTTCAGGGCCGAAGCTTGCAGTTTCAAGTCGATGCCCTTCTCTGCTAGGCTAGCAATCAATGGTTTGACCATGATCTTGACAATTTCCTGCATATGTTCGCTATCCAAGCTATGGAAGACTACCTTTTCATCAATACGGTTGATAAACTCTGGTCGATAAGCTTTTTTCAACTCTTCAAAGATTCGTTTTTCCATATTCTCCTGGTCAAAACGAATGTCCTTCGCGCCAAAGCCGACAGTCTTGTCGTCACGAAGGGCTGTCGCACCAAGGTTTGACGTCATGATGATAATGGTATTTGAAAAATCCACCTTGCGTCCTTTGCTATCTGTCAAGACACCATCGTCCAAGACTTGCAAGAGAACATTAAAGATATCTGGGTGGGCCTTCTCTACCTCGTCAAAGAGAAGCACTGAGTATGGTTTGTTGCGAACCTTCTCCGTCAACTCCCCACCTTCTTCGTAGCCCACATAGCCCGGAGGGGCACCGTTGAGACGGCTAGCTGCAAATTTCTCCATATATTCACTCATATCAAAGCGGATAAGGGCTGATTCGTCATCAAAGAGAACTTCTGCCAGAGCCTTGGCCAATTCGGTCTTACCGACACCCGTTGGCCCTAGGAACATAAAGGAACCAATTGGACGCTTGTGACTGCGAATACCTGACTGATTGCGGCGAATCGCACGGCTAATACTTGAAACAGCTTGATCTTGGCCAATGACACGTTTGTGCAACTCCGCTTCCAAGTTCAGGTATTTCTTAGCATCTGTTTGCGTCAGCTTTTGGACTGGGATCCCTGACAAGCGGCTCAAGGTGGTTAAAATTTCAGATTCTGTCACCAAGTCTTTATAGACAGGCAATTCTTGTTCTTTTGCGATTAGCTGGCCTGCTTGTTTCCACTTGCCATCCATCAAGGCCTTGTCAGCTGGACTCAAGTCGGATTCGTCCATTCTCACATGCTTGGATTTGTTTTGCACAGTTGCTGCCGCCTCATCCAAGAGATCGATAGCAGAGTCTGGCAAGTGACGACTGGTCAAGTAACGATGGGCCATCTTAACAGCCGTTTCGACAGCTTCATCTGTGATTTGCACACGGTGGTGTTTCTCATAGGTAGCCTTCAAACCTTGCAAAATAGTCATGCTGTCAGCTAAACTTGGCTCTTCAATCGTCACTTTGGCAAAACGACGAGAAAGGGCTGCATCTTTTTCGATGTGTTTTTGATATTCTTCCTGAGTGGTGGCACCAACCGTTCTCAAAGTTCCACGAGCCAAGGCTGGCTTCAAGATATTGGCCGCATCCAGAGTCGAGTCAATACCGCTACCAGAACCCATGATGGTGTGGAGTTCGTCAATAAAGAGGATTACTTTGCCATCTTCCTCTATATCCTTGATGATATTGTTCATGCGCTCTTCAAAATCTCCACGGAAACGTGTCCCCGCAACAACATTCATCAAATCAAGCTCCAAAACGCGCATCTTGGCCATTTCAGCTGGTACATCCCCACTAGCAATACGCTGGGCAAGTCCAAGTGCTAAAGCTGTTTTCCCGACACCAGCATCCCCAACCAAGACAGGATTGTTCTTGGTCTTTCGACTCAAAATCTGAATCATACGTGAGATTTCCTTATCACGACCGATAACTGGCTCTAACTTGCCAGAGCGTGCTTGCTCCGTCAGGTCATGCGTGTAATCCTCTAAACCACCACTTTGAGCTTGAGGCATACCCATCATATTTGCCATGGAATTTTGCTTGTCAGATACAGTGCGATGGCGTTGACGCAAAGCCTTGAGGTCTTCTCTTGTCCAACCTGCACGTTCCTCTAAATTGCGACGAAGAGCAGCAATTCTGACCTGATCTTTCTGGTCTTCATAAGAAAATCCCGCTCTCTCCAAGATACGAGTTGCCAAGGCATTCCCATCATGCAAAATCGCATAGAGGACATGCTCTGTCCCTAGCACCTTTGCGTGGACCACTGAGGCCACATACTCTGCTTCTGCAAAGAGAACCTCCAAACGATGAGAAAAAGGCAATTCCGTAAAGGTTTCGTCTTGGCTATAGTCCGTTTCAGTCAGTTCCAACGCAACCTCTTCTAAACGGTCCATTTCATAAGGATAATCATTTAGAGTCGCACCTGCCACACTGTAACTGTGATTGGACATGGCAATCAATAAATGCCAAGACTCTAGATATCGAGCTCCAAAATGGCCAGCAACCATGTAGGCACTCTCGACACATTCATTCAATGCTTTTGAATAGTTCATCTTACTTCTCTTTTCTATCTACCTCTTGTAATAGCTGTCGGAGCATATTGGCACGGGCAACTGATGATTCTTCCCCTAGGACACGATCCGTTGCTACTGAAGTCAGCAAGGTCATCTCCTGCTTGGTCATCAAGTCCTGCTCCACCAAAAGCTGGAGAATATCTTCATAAATCTCCTGACTAACTCGCTCACCAATCGAGTAAAGCAAATCGCGGAGCATCTCATGATGATTGGAAAACTCAATCCGGCCTATGCGAATGTAGCCTCCGCCACCCCGCTTGCTCTCAACCAAGTAACCTCTGCTTTCAGTAAAACGTGTCTTGATGACATAGTTGATCTGACTTGGCACAACCTGAAAGGTATCCGCCAACTGACTCCGCTGCAATTCCACGATACCAGCTTGGTCTAAAATTGCCTTGATATAGGCTTCGATATGATCTGATGTATTTTTAAATCTCATAGTAAATCAAACTCCTTCTTTGAACCTTGACTATCTTTGACTATACTATCATTTAACACTCTATAAGTCAAATTTTTAGGGCTAAGCCCTTGAAAATACTGACTTTCTTTAAAAACATTTAGGCATTAAATCGCCTTAGTTTTTCTTGAAAGTTCCTAAAAAAGTCCACAAAAAAGAGCCCTAAAAAGGGCGTAATATTGACGAGTTCAGCAGGCAAGAAACTAGCACGGTCAAACGTGCTTTTTTATTACCTGGTAATATTATAGCATATTCTCACCAAATTTATATACTCTCAAAAATTTAAAAAAAGCGTAAACCCAACTCCCGCAAAAGAAAAAGGTAAACGCTAAGCATGGAAAGATAAACCTTCACATACTATTATTTTATCAAATATTAGTTGAAAATACAATTGTTCACAAAGCCCCTATATTCGTTTCTAAGGGCTTTTAATCTATTCTTAATATTTTACTTACGGTATGCCAACAGCGCCCCTTCTCGATAATTATGGGCAAAATCTAGTAAGATTTCACTTTTGAGACGATCATACTCTGTTTTATCAATATCCAGTAATCTATAGAGTTCTTTTAAAGTATGTTTTTGTTTTTGGGAAACAATAAATAAATTATAAAATATACCACGTTTCTTTTCGTCTAGGCCACTACTATAAGAGTCTATCATTTTGACCATCTCGGTAGCTTTAGTTTCAAATGCGCCTGGAGTATCTCTAAGATTGGCTAACTTCTTCAGCGACTTGTAACTTTTCAAAAAATGATATGCTCTTTTAGCTGTTTCGGTGTTGTCTACTTCCATTTCATACTACCTAACTCATTGAAAAAATTCTCTCCAGAAAGGATTTTCGCTATCAAAAATTCTAACTTCTTCTTCCGTCATATTGTGGGGATAATCAAGAAATAAGTTATAAATTTTTTGCTGATCAAAACTGAACAACAGCTCTCCTCTAACATCTATCTTATCAATCCACCAAATTTTTGATTCTTCATTATTTTTGTAAAAATCACTGTATCCTTCAAGATTAGACTCTGAAATAAGAACTTTATCCATTCCATCGGATGAACTTGTTTTATCGCATTCCATTAAGTCGTTATTTAACATTTTTCAAGCACTCTCTATAATCTATCAAAGCCACTACTTGACGTGTTTTCTAAATAATTTTTATTAACTTTATTTCAGATTCGTCAAACCCAACATATAGATGTTTATCCGTTGCTATTGTAATTTCATCATACAGTTCGTCTTCCGTATCAAGTTTCCCAGTATAGGTGTTACAATGTCCTTCAAGGATTTGACCATCAATAAAAGTAACTCTAATGTTTTTTCCTAAATATTGTTTTAAATTCATTATTAATTTCCTTTATTAGGTATCTAGTTCTATTATCTCTTTATTTGCTCTTCGTCTAATCCTATCGAACTCAATGTGTCCAGTTTCTTATTGTTTATTAGACAATTTCTGAACATCAACTGAATCATATAATTGCTCAGAATCTTCAACACCATTATACTTAAAATTCTGAAATTTCACTAATAATATGATGAGGTTTTGGCGCGAGAAAAAATGTACAGTGACGGCGTGAAGCTCGCGAGCGCCTAGTGGGAGGGGGATACCCCCCTATCTAGAATAAATCTTTTACCATCTGCTTCAGTATTTCATTTTCTTCCAATTCCTTTTTACTTTTTGTTCCGAATTTCTTATTAGCTTCTTCCTCTGCCTTGGCTGCTGCTTCATCTTTAGCTTGTGCTATTACTTTGGCCTTCTCATTCTCATTTTCCTCTGTATAGATCTGGCCAATTTTTGACAAAATTTTTTGCGTCTCTAATGCGATCTTTAAATCTTCTGGCAGTAGGGTTGTTTGCTCATGTAAGTATCTTCTAAATTCTATACCTTGTTGTTCATGTTTACGTTTAACTGCAGTTTCTAAATCTTCATACCATTGATATGGATTGTGTTCAGTAGTCATTTATTTCACCATCCTATTATATGTTTCTACAAATTTATTTAAAAGACAAGCAACGTTTTTCTTAGGTGTGTAGTCCAGCCCGTGATATCTCTGAACCAGCCCTCCCTGGTCGTCATACTTATAGGACTCGGTATTTTTACCTATGGCGTGCTCAAGCTTACTTAGTGCTTTGTTTGCATCTTCTACATTCCGAGTAAAGTTTTCTTTGAGTTTTTCAAACTCTGGGAAATACTTTGATATTTTATCTAAAATCTCTGCATTTACTGATTCAGCCGCTGCTGTGATGTCTTTAGCCAACTTATGATATTCTTCTTTACTAACTAGAGGGTTCTTTTGAAGTTTTTCTAGCTCCTCCTCCAGTAATTCCTTGGTATTTTCAGCAGTCCATAATTCCGTCTTAGCTTTATTGTATGCCTCAGCATCTACCTTCTTTTTAGCTTCTACTATATCTTGTTTAGCTTTTTCAATTGTTGGGACTATAGCTTCCAACTCCTCTTGACGTTTTTTAATTAATTTAGCATTATCATTTTCCATATTTTCCAATTCTTGAAAAATTTCTTTTACTGTACGTGTCATTCTCTTCTCCTTTTAGGTTTATTTCTTGCATTTTTTTAGTTTAATCTATATTTTTTGTCTCGTTTCTTATCCTTGGTTTTTCTAACATTTTCACCTCATTTTACTAATGTTATATTTAACATATCTTCTATTCTGTTAAATTCAAGCCGTTTTCTCAATCCCTTTTGTATCAAGGAGATAGGTCTATTTTGCATTTTTTAATTTACATTTTTTCATTATGTTAAATACACATGAATTTTATAGCTAAAATAACCTCCAAAAATCAAATCCAATCACTGAAAAATAATCAGTTTCAAAAAGGTAGTCATTTTTGAGTATCTAGTGACTACCACCTCCGCCTTACAGCCCCAAGGATTTACAAAAAGCGTAGTCAGGTAGTCACCTCGCTCCAAAAAAATAAATAATAAACGCCTTTAATCTATTTATTCTATATACTTTATAAATAATCTAAAATAACTACTTTTTAATATAAAAGTCAATAATATCAAGGGTTTAATAGGGTAGTCAGTAAAAACTTAAAAACTACCCTTTTTCTAAATCCTTTTTGTTTAAAGGCTCTAGCTCCCCCTAAAAGGTAGTCATTTTTTGAGTTGGTGACTACCCTAACTACCTTTTAGGTTTTGAGTAACCAGGCTTAACACTTTTTCCAAATTTTAAAGATCGTTTGTGTTCCCATCCCTCTTTATTTTGCATATACTTTTTAACCTTTGCTTTATCCTTTGGTGGTGCTTTGTCAGTTAGATAGACTTCTTGGAAAAATAGGTTTATAGTCATCTTGTCACGTTCTACCAATTCGCCATATTTATCTGTATCAAGCTCAACAGTTCCGCCTTTACTATTTCTAAAATAGCCCTCGTTCATCATGTCATAAATATAGTAATACCTGGTTCTATCTGTAACTGGGTAATGGTACATGTTTTTTGGAAAAGGTAAAGCCAAATAACGCTCCAAATCCTCAAGAGTTTCATCAGCAAATTTGTACCTACTTCTTACCTCATTTACCAGGTTCTCCTGCTCGTCTGTCAGCGTCAAATACTGATTAGACTTCCAAGCTACTACCATAGCGCCCCAAAAGGCTCTGCGGTCTTTTTCCGTCCACTTCCTGCCCTTATAAGTGGTATCCTTATGTACTTCAGCAACAAGAAAGCGCCTTTCCCCTGTTAAGTCGTTCAAATAATCATGATCATTAGTTGCCCTCACGATGATAAAACTCTTTGGTAGTCGTCTATCACTGGAAGCATAAGGCGGTCTATACTCTAGTTTGGTTTCGGTGATGAACTTCTTCAACTCTGAAAAACTAGCCTTTTTACTGGCCACCATTTCATCATCAAATACACACCAATTTCTAACCATTCTAGCCTTATCGTCTTTGTCTGTGAATGTCTCAACGGTTGTAAAATACTTGTGAGTGAATAGTCCCTCAAAAAATTGGGTTTTCCCTACTCCCTGCCTTCCAGTCAAGTCCAGCACAAAGTCAAACTTAATAGAGGGGTCAAATACCTTAGCAACCGCCCCACGAAAAAACAAGTCCATAATAATACGGTTATATTCATCATCTTTGATATTGAGATAATTCCTTAAAATAGCAAAAGGAACACGCTGATTCACTAACTCTCTATATTCGCTTTCACATGATTCCAGATAGTCTTTTAAAGGGTTATAGCTATGCTCACCAGCCACCACCTCCAAAATATCAGCGATATCCCCTTTTTTATAATCTATCTTGTACTTTGTAGCAATATAAGCCCTAATCTCTCTAATAACTAGGTCGTCAATGGTTCCGCTTAAAGTTCTACCGTTCAATTTTGTTGCTTTTGTCACGTCGATTTCATAAGTGAATGTATTGTACTGTATCGCCCCCTTCAGCTTGCTATCTCCACTTAAAATCTTCTTGAGATTGTCCAAGGTAACCGCAAAGCCTTTCCCTTTGGTTTTAGGTGTTAGATTCAGGCTATTGTGTTCCTCGTTGGTTTCCCTTACTTGGGTCAAGTTCACCACGGTAGGCGGTATTTGTTGCTGATTTTCTTCAATAATTTTATTTGCAATGTCATTGCTATTCAAAAGCCACCTCCTTATAGAATTTTGTTGCTACTTCGAGGAAATAACTGGCCAATTCTTTCCGTCTGACGATAGTAGAAAACAAATCCACTAACTGACTAAAACTGTAACCATTCACAAATAGCAAGCGGACTAGTGTAGCCGTCTCATATCTGGTATGGATTCCATTACAGATTAAGTCAAAAATCCACCCTTTCAGCTCCACGCCAAGCCCCTGCCGTTGCTCAGTCAACTTGTTTACTTCTAAATCCTTCAGGATCATTAGCAATTCAGGACTAGCCAAGGCGATTCCTAATGGTCTAGCTAGTTCCCAGCCTTCCCTATCACTCTTTTCGTCTCTGATAGCTACATATAAGCCTTTATAACGAAAATCCGTCATTCCCTCACCTATTGGCTCATAGTATACAAACTTATAGTGATTTCCATTCTTCCAAACTTGGGTAGGGGTAGACTTGAGAAAGGCAAATAATGCTAATTTGTCAGCTGATAAAATCAACTCAATCACTCGCATTCTTCCACTCCCAAGAACTTGAGAACTTCGGAAATTTTATAATAAGCCTTTCTAGTATCCTCAATTGGTGGAATATATTGCCGTAAGCCTGCATGTTCCCAACTACTCAGGGTTTTATCCCCTATATTTAACTCTTCCTTAAGTTCCGTTTTACTAATCAAATTCAACTTCTTTGGAGGAATTTTTTCATGGTTCTTTAGATACCGTTCCACTGATTCCAGAATATTCGACTTTAGATCCTCAATCATTTTTTCAAACATACTAGCACCCCCACGGTTTAATCCCTGCAAGCTGAATATATCGCCCGTAGCAAGGACTTAAATCCTCGCTAGGTGTTTCTTTCATCTGTCTATTTTCTCGCTCAATTTGGGCGCTTTTTTTGCAGTCTCGGTGGTTTAGGTAAATAAGAAAGCCAATCAGTACCACCACAAAGATAAGCGCCTGTGTATTGCTTAAATCTAGTTCATTCATGCTATGCCCTCGCTTTGTAATTCTTGATGTATAACTGTTGTATTTCATGTTCCATTTTTAGAAAGGCTTCCACTTCTTCTATGGATACTTTTTATTGATAAAATCAATGATAAACTGGAATAAATTCGGATTGTTTACCTTTAAATCAGCCATGAAGTTATCAAATTCTGTTTGTGTCATGTTTTTTATGTCTAGTTTCATTGCATTGCCTCTTCAAACTTCTCTACAAGACAATCCTTATCTACTTGCCGAGGCCCATTTTTAGAGTGAAAAAGGATATCCTTTAAGGTCATAGTAGCCTCTAAATACTCCTTTTCAGCATGTTCTATATACGCCTGTTGCTCTGTTACATTGTCAAAAAAATGCTTAGCTTGACGTTTAAAGAATGCTTGTCGCATAGCGTCCATCTCAAAAATACCAGGGTGGAAAAACATTCCAGTAGTGCTTTTAGAGACTGCTTTGATTTTATGACTCTCATTCAATTCAGGGAGTTCAATCCAGAGTAAACGATGTAAGTTTTCTTTGATAGCTTTTAATTGTCCTGATAAGAGCCCTATTCTCAAAAAATCATTGTTTTCGTCTGCTTGGTGTAATTCCATACTAATTCTATCCAAGCTTTTAGCGATAATATCGTATGTTGTTTCTGTCATAGTCTACTATTCCTTTTTCTTGCCTTTTCCTATACATGATTCCCACCACTCCAAACGCTGGGCGTTTGCCCCAAGTTGGCGGACGTATGTAGTGATGTTTCGTGGGCAATCACCCACATTTTCGCTAAACAAGTGCTTAGAATCACCGTGTCAGCACTCATTTTTCAAAACCTTTTCTAATTGCTTGCCTGCTCTTCGGTTTTTTAGTTTGTCTTCGTTTCGTTTTCAATTTGATCGCCTAATCTTTTCCAGGCTCTATCAAATTCTTCACGTTGGATTTCTTTACTATGTAATTGCCTTGCTAACTCCATACCTCTACGCATGAATCTAGCAAAGTGTGTTTTTGCTTCCATTCCTAACCCTCCATCATGTCATAAAGTAGGGCGTAGTATTTATCTGGAATCCTATCCAAGGCTTTCAGTCCGTCATGTTCTGCTTTTTGTCTAGTTTCTGCCTTAACCGTGCTATCAAAGGCGATAGAAAAGGCGTTTAACATAGCCTTGTATCGGTCTACACTCTTCAAATAGCGACCACGTTCCCCAAGTTCTTTGTCTTCCAGTTCTTCTTTTACAGTATCGTCCAAGAGTTCAAACTTAGTGTAAACTCCTTTTTCTACTTTGAAACCTAGTCGCTTATTTTGTCTGAGATTGTAAAGATTAACCTTGCAACTGTCTAGGTTACGGTAGCCTAACACTCCTGCGATTTCTTCTAAGTTTTTGCCCTCAAGTTCAGGCAATTTTTCAGCAATATCCTTGATGCTTTATGTTGTTTTCTCATTGTGTACCTTGTCTTTCTATGCTATAATCAAGGTATAGAAAAAATATCTATACCAATGTATTGTCGCTTGCTCTCCTCGACCAAAATTTGAGCAAGTGATTTTTTGTTGTCTTTTTCATGCTTTTTTCCCTTTACGGGGTTGATAAAGCAAGTCTTTGCTTTCTATCAGTTCCATGATCCAGCTGATTCCCTGTTCTACCGTCTCAAGAAATGCCCCCAGGTCTTCACTGTCTAAGTCCTCATAGTTCATACAAAGATACTCGGCTAGTTCTCTGTCTTTCTCAACTAGCTTTTTAAAATCCTTGAAATACTTGGGAATCGGAAAACCCTTGCTATTAGTAATTGTTTCAAATTCTATATTATTGTCCATTCTTAAAATTTCTACACTTAAATAATAAGTTTCCTTTCTGCTTTTTTGCTCATGCTTGCCACTTAAGACAGTACCATGTGAATTTACTAATTGAGATAGGAGACAAAACCGTTATAAATACTTGATACTGCCATAGGTAGCAAGCATCTTAATCTAGCGAATAGTTAGATAGTCTGATAAATCAATCTCCAGTGGTAAAGCACCATGCAAGAAATCTGTAAATATGAACTAAAATCGTGATTGGTTCGCTCCTTTCTAATAGTCTTCTGCAAGCCACTGCATGGCCTTTTGGTAAATGCTAGGCTTTACTTCGCCACCGTCTCGAATTTTTCGATAGGTAACTTGTGTAACTCCGATTTCCTCGCCTGCTTGCTTTGCAGTCAATTTCTTGTCTGCCTGCTTTCGGCGAATCGCTTTTGCTTGTGTTGAGGTAATAAGCAATGATATTTCTCCTTTCTTTTGCTAACAATTTGTTAGCTTAATTGTAGTATAGCGTATTTTTTGTTAGCTGTCAATAGTTAATTAATAAAAAGTGAATTTTTTGTTAGCTTTTTATTATTTTGTGATATAATTAAAAATGAGGTAATATACATGAACAGACTAAAAGAATTGAGACAAAAAAAAGGCGACACACAAGAGGACGTCGCTAAAGCTATGGGCGTGACCCGTAGAGGATACCAAAAATGGGAAAACGAAGAAAGTCAAATCAAACCAGAAAAAGCCAAACAACTTGCTGACTACTTTGAAGTAAGTGTTGGTTATTTGCTAGGCTACGAAGACAATTTCGACTATGTTTCTAAAAAGGTTATACAAGCATTTGACAAAGTTAAAGACCAGGCTTCAAGTCAAGGTATAACAAATTATGAAGATCTAGAAAGAATCGCTGAAGCCGATAGAATTATAAAAGAATTTTTGAAAGACTCTGATAAATTCAAAAGGTATCAGGAATCTTTTCCGCTAAAATTATCTTTGGCAATCCAAGAACTCATAGACCTAGATAACATTAAGCAAACTGACTACGCTAAATTACTTATAAATTATCAAGTATTGGAAAAATCAGACCAAATCAAAATTTTTGAAATTATAGATTCACTCGCAACAAAAACTACTGCATTGAATAAAGAAGTAGATGACGAAGACGAAATGTTTACTACAACTGATAAGGAGTAACCCCCATGGGATTTTTTGACACTGTAAAACAAGAAGGTAGTTTTTCTACTGCATCTGGAGCAAATGGACTACACTACGTTGTCCTCCAGGTAACTTTGAAAGAAAAGTTTTTCGGCACTGGATCAGGAAACCTCACAGAATTAGAAGATGTTATCAATAAACAAGCTTCAAAAGGTTATCGCCTGCATACCATCACAACCGCCAATGGTGGAAGCAAAGGACTAGGCGGTGGCGACCGTATCCAAGCCACAATGGTATTTGAAAAAATTCTATAAAACTCCCCCATATTCGCCAATAGCAACCCTCTTTCAAAGGTCTATTGTGCAAAAACAGGGGAAATTGAAGAATAGAAAGCCAATTTTACAGACTAAAGCGCAAAAAACGACAAATTTGACAAATAGAAAAAGACAAACCTGCTACCGCTAACTTGTCTGATAATGCAATAAAAGCAACGTTCCCAGCGTTGAGATTTTTCAATACTCAAAAATTTTTAAAAAACAAACCAAAAAGATTGACAAAAACTAAAAATTACAGTATTATTAGGCAATGAGAAGAGTTTCTGCTCCCAAGGGAACAGAGTACGCGAAACACCGCCTAGTTCTACTAGGTGGTGTTTTTGTATATAAGGAACATATATGAAACCATTTCAAACATTAGATGAACAAATAAAACTTCTCCAGTCTAGAGGTTTAGAAATAGATAACATAGAAGAATGTAAAAGATACCTTCTAACTAACAACTATTACAACGTCGTCAACGGATATAGTAAGTTTTTTCAAACATCAAAAGATAAATTTATAGCTGGTGCAGACTTTAGAGAAATAGCTGCAACACACTTTTACGATAAAGAAATTAAATCAGCTTTTTTAAAAGCAATTATAGATGCAGAAAAACACTTTAAATCCTTACTGGCATATCGTTTTTCAGAATCATATCCAAAGCCATACTCTTATCTAGACATTAATAATTTTGAAACACAAAAAGATGCAAAAAGGCTAGCACAAATTACAAATTTAATCAGTATATTAGCTAAAATACTCAATGATTATAATAGGGATAAGCAAAACAATTCTATAAAACACCACTATAAACAACATGGCGTTGTTCCTTTCTGGGTTATCATCAATGAACTTACATTAGGGCAAGCATTTAACTTTTATAGAAATCTAAACACTGATATAAAAAATCAAATAGCTAGAGATTTATCACCATTCTTACAAGAAAATATTGAATACATCCAAAATAGACCTAGTAAAGACCTTTTAAGTGGAAAGGCTTTAGAAAGTATTATTAAAAATATACTAGAAATTAGAAATATCACTGCTCATAATAATAAACTTTTCAATTATAAATGTCGGGAGAATCTTCCACAACTAGCTTATTTCCACTATTACAATAACAATGCTAATACGTCAAGACAATCTGTATATTATGTTTTTCTTGCCTTGCAATGCCTACTTGCGTCCACACAATACGCTCAATTACATAACACTATTATAAAAAGAACCAAAGCTCTAAATAAAAAAGCTCACTCCATTGAAGCCGGCATTGTATTGGATACACTTGGATTTCCGAATAATTGGTATAATATCACCGACACATTAAGATAGAACTACTTGCAATATATGGGCATTTTCAAGCCCCATATCCGCCTTATTTCTTATTCTGGTACAAATTTACCGTCTGACTGCTTAAAATCGAAAATAGGGGCATTCTCGTAGCTCCTCGCATGGTATAAACTCAAAACCTTTTCTAATTTGCTTGCCTGCTGATGGAAAAGGAGTAAAACCATGAAAATTACAAAACACACGAAAAAAGACGGATCAGCAGTCTACCGCTCTAGTATCTATCTTGGCATTGATTCTGTGACTGGTAAGAAGGTCAAGACTACCATATCAGCACGAACAAAGAAAGAACTCAAAAACAAGGCCACTCAGGCTAAGGTAGAATTTGAGAAAAACGGCTCTACACGGAAACAACGCTCACATATAACAACCTATAGCGAACTTGTGGACTTGTTTTGGCAAACCTACCAGCATACCATAAAGACTAATACGCAGATAAAGATAAAAGGCTGCTTAAATAACTACCTCTTGCCCTCATTTGGTACTTATAAACTAGATAAACTTACACCTGTCATTATCCAAACTCAGGTAAATAAGTGGGCGGATGAGTACAATCAGGACGGAACGGGGTATAAAGAATACAATCACCTTCATGCCTTAAATAAACGTATTCTACAGTATGGAGTTTCTATTCAAGCATTAGACAATAACCCTGCTCGTGATATTGTCATTCCTAGAAAGATAACTAGAGATAAACAAGAAATTAAATACTTTCAAGATCAGGAACTTAAAAACTTTCTCTCCTATCTCGATAACCTGGAGAATACCTTTGTCAATTTCTATGATACTGTGCTTTATAAAACGCTCCTAGCTACTGGACTGCGCATCCGTGAATGTCTGGCCCTGGAATGGTCTGATATTGATCTGCAGAACGGAACGATTGATATTAACAAAACACTCAACATTTTAAACCAGGTAAACACTCCTAAGACAAAATCAAGCTATAGAGTTCTAGATATTGATCATAAAACAGTGCTCATGCTTCGTCTCTACCGAGCAAGACAAGCAGAAAATGGTAGAAACATTGGCTTAACCTATGAGAAAGTATTCTCTGATAGCTTTGACAACTATGTCAATACTCGAAAGGTTGATTATCGCCTACATAAGCACTTAAAAAGCGCTAACTGTACTGATTTAGGCTTTCATGCTTTCCGCCACACTCACGCTAGTATCTTGCTTAATGCTGGCCTGCCATACAAGGAAATACAGACACGGCTTGGCCATGCAAAAATATCTGTAACCATGGACACTTACAGCCATTTATCAAAAGAGAACCAAAAAAGAGCAGTCTCATTCTTTGAAACTGCCCTCGAAAAAATAAAAAGTTCTTAAAAAAGTCCACAAAATTAAAAAAGCGATACATAAAACCCTTATGTATCAACGATTATAGAATGATTTCGGTATAATTGACTATTATACCGAAATTTTTGATTTTTTTAAAGGAAAAGGGAGCAAGTAAAGAATAATCTTCACCAACTCCCTATTTTTCTAAGTATTTAATCCCAATTCCGCTAAGATTTGACGCTTATAGGCAATTTTTTGGACTTCCTTGTCTTCGCTCTGGGACCAATCTAGTTTAACTTCAGAAACAATCTGTCCAGGCCGATTTTTTAGAATATAGATGCGGTCACTGAGGTTGAGGGCTTCCTCGATACTGTGTGTGATGATGAGTGTTGTCAGCTCTAGTTGCTTGTGAATCTCCAGATACCAATCGTGAAGTTCCATCTTGGTCATCTCATCCAAGGCGCTGAAAGCCTCATCCAAGAGAAAGAGCTTGTGCCCGAAAAGGTAGGTGCGGAGTAAGGCCACACGCTGACGCATCCCTCCACTGAGTTCGTGAGGATACTTGTCCCTTACAGCTGTCAACTGGAAGGTCGCAAGGATATCATCCGCTCGGGCAACGGCTTCTGCCTTATCCACCTTTTGAATCAAGAGGGGCAGGATGATATTGCCAAGCACCGTCTTGTGCTCCAAGAGTAAATCCTTTTGCAACATATAACTCACGCGCCCCTTGGGATTCTCCTCGCCATCAAGAACAATTCTTCCCGACTGGACTTCTAAAATTCCTGCGATTAGATTAAAGAGGGTAGTCTTGCCTACACCACTGGGACCTAGGATAGAAACCACTTCACCCGAAGTCACCTGCAGGTTAATATCCTCTAAAATCTTATCATCGTCGTAGGCATAGCTTACGTGTTCTAGTCTAATTTCTGTCATTATTTTACAAATTCGTTGGTAAATCCTTTGTCAGTCAAGTCTTCCTTGAGGATACCATTTTCTTTATCCCATTTGTAGAAGGCATTCCAGCGAGTGGCGTCAAACTGTCCCCATTTTTCCTTATCGCTGGCGTATTCTTTTGACAAGTATTTTTGAGATTCGATAACGAAGTCACGTTTTTCCTTGAGTTCAGGTGCATTTTTGATAAGAATATCCGCAGCTTCCTCTGGATGCTCCATGGCGTATTGGTAGCCTTTTTTGATGGCTTGGATGACTTTACGAGCTTCTTCTTTGTTGTCTTTGAGATAGTCGTTGTTAGCGATAATAACTGGTGAGTAGTAGTCAAACTCTTTGACATAGTCTTTCAAGTACATAAAGTTAGCGTCTACGCCTTGCGATTTTGCAAGGATACCATCCCAACCGTAGTAAATCCAAGCGGTGTCAAAGACACCATTGGCAATCGGTGTAATTGAGTTTGAGTCGTTGTTCGGTACTTTTTCGACCTTCTCAAAGTCTCCACCTTGAGATTCTACCAAGGTTTTCAACATAGCAAGCTCAGTCGGGTCATTCCAAGTTCCGTATTTCTTGCCAACCAAGTCTTTTGGACTGGTGACATTGTCCGATTTACGTGAGATGATTCCAGATGTATTGTGCTCTACGATAGCGGCAACGGCAGTGATTCCTGCTCCCTTTTCCAATTTTTTAGCCATGTAGTCTTGGAAATAGATAGCAAATGGTGCCTTGCCATTGATCACCAAGTCAGATGAGCTTTCTTCTGGCGGCAATTTCAAGTCAACATCTACTCCAGCTTCTTTGAAATAACCTTTCTCCTTGGCTACATAAAGTCCAGTGTGGTTAGTGTTTGGTGTCCAGTCTAGGATAAAGTCAATCTTCTTTAGTTCTGCTTCTTTGTTGTCCTTAGAAGCAGTTCCTTGGCCACAAGCCACCAGCACGACAGCTACAAAAGCTGTTACAAGCGTTAAAAACACTTTCCATGTTTTCTTCATTTTATTTCCTCTTTTCTTTTTCTCAAACGTCTTCTATGGACGTTTCCATTTAATCACATATTTTTCACTAATATCGACCAGCTTCATTCCTAGAAGGCTGATGAGCGACACCAGAATAATAATCGCAAACATGGTATCATACTGAAACAGTTTCTTTGACTGAATCATGTAAACACCTAGTCCTTCAAAGCCTCCCAACCACTCAGATACCACTGTTGTGATAAAGGCGTAGGAGACACTGACCCTCAGACCTGCATAAAAGTAGGGCAGGCTGACTGGGATTTTAAAATGCCAAAGGATTTGCCAAGGGTTTGCTCGCATCAGACTAAACAAGGTCAACATATCCTTGTCACAATGTCTAAAACCATCCAAAATACTGACTATGATAGGAAAGGTTGTCGTCAAAATAATCAAGACAATCTTGGGCAAAATCCCATAACCTAGCCACAAGACCAAGATAGGAGCTATGGCAATAGTCGGAATGGTCTGCACAACCACCATCATAGGGTAGATAAGATCATTGAGCCAAGTCAAACTGTCCATAAGCACAGCCATGAGACAGGCAATCAAGACTCCCAAGACTAGACCCAGTAAAGCCACTCTCAAGGTCGCCCAGCTATGGTGCCAAAGAAATTCTCTGTCACGAACAAAGGCCTGGAGAATTTCAAGAGGGGTCGGCAGGATAAACTTGGGTAAAAGTTTGAATATTCCTGCTAACTGCCAGACCGACAAGACTCCGAGAAATCCCAAAAGACTAATCTGTCGTCTCATCATACTTTTCAAGTTTCTCATCGATGCTTAAAATCTCTCCTACATTTATTTTGACATTGGCAAAGACATTATCTGCCTCCTGTCCGGCCACTTCAAGCGCTTCTTTGAGAATGCGCATAAGCTCATCAAACTCTCCTTCCAAAACCGTTTCAAAAGGTGTCACCACCATGGTCACGGACTGAGCTTGCAGATAAGCAATCACTTGATCGATAATAGCAATTCGATCAATCCCCTGTGATAGGGGTAAGACTTGCAAGGCAATGCTTGCTTTCATAAAAACCTCCTCTTCTCAGGTTTCCTTTTGACAAAAAGAAAAACCTTTACCATATATACGGAAAAGGTGCAGAATTCGACTAAGTATCCTTCCCTACGCTGGCATTACCCAGATCAGGTGCGGTCGAAGTTTAACACTTCCTCTCAGACTGTACACAGACTCCCGTATCTTATATGGACATATGATAACGCAAAAGCAAGGATAAGTCAAGGAAACTGCTTACAGAAAGTCTTGAAAAAGAGTTTGAAGACAAATGCTTCAAACTCTATCATATCTTTCTTATTTAGCCTCGTACCAAGTTGCTCCTTCATTCTCATCAGCGATGAGGGGAACACTGAGCTGGATGGCTTCTTCCATGGTTTGTTTCACTAGTACTTTGACAGCTGCTAGTTCTGATTTCGGAACTTCAAGGACGATTTCATCATGCACTTGCAAGAGCATCTTGGTCTGATAACCACCCTCAACTAGAGCTTTGTCTAGCTGGATCATCGCAATCTTGAGAATATCTGCTGCAGATCCCTGGATAGGGGAGTTGATAGCTGTCCGCTCCGCAAAACCACGAATATTGAAGTTGCGCGAATTGATATCTGGCAACTCGCGACGACGCTTGAAGAGGGTCTCTACATAGCCCTTATCACGCGCCTCACGTACCACTTCTTCCATATAGTTTTTGATCCCAGGAAAACGTTCAAAATAGGTATCAATGTAGGCTTTGGCCTTCTTACGACTAATACCAAGATTGTTTGCCAAGCCAAAGTCTGAAATCCCGTAAACCACTCCGAAATTAACCGCCTTGGCATTGCGACGGTCGTTTGGAGTCACATCCTCAGGGCGTTCAATTCCAAAGACACGCATAGCTGTTGAAGTATGGATATCTGCCCCCTCTTGGAAGGCTTTGATTAAGTGCTCATCCTTAGAGATATGTGCCAAGACGCGCAATTCAATCTGTGAATAGTCCGAACTGAGTAGTACACTATCCTCCCACTCTGGCACAAAAGCCTTACGAATGAGGCGACCTTGTTCCAAACGAACAGGAATATTTTGCAAGTTTGGATCCACACTAGACAGACGCCCTGTCTGAGTCAAATCCTGCACATAGCGTGTGTGAATCTTGCCATCATCTAAAATCCAGTCCTGCAAACCAACCACGTAAGTCGATTGAATCTTCGCAATCTGACGGTAATCGAGAATTTTCTTAACAATTGGCGCAATAGGAGCCAGACGCTCTAGCACATCCACGGCTGTCGAGTAACCTGTCTTGGTTTTCTTAGTATATTCTAGAGGAAGACCAAGCTTTTCAAAGAGCAGCACGCCCAACTGCTTAGGCGAGTTAATATTAAACTCCTCACCAGCTAGCTCATAAATCTCTTGAGTCAGTTTTTCAATGACGACCTCATTTTCAGCCTGCATCTCAAGCAGGGTTTCTTTTTTGACCTTGATTCCAGCGATTTCCATCTTGGCAAGGACAAAAGCCAGAGGTTGCTCCATGTCATAGAGGAGATCTAACTGCCCATGTTCACTGAGTTTTTCAAGTAAAACAGGCTCAGTCTCAACCAATACAGCAACCTTGCGAGCCAAGTGCTCCAAGAATTTCTCTCTCTCAGGGATAGCTTTCTTAACACCCTTACCGTAGAACGTCTCATCATCGACCAAATAAGTCTGGCCGTAGAGATTCGCAATGGTTGAGATTTCATTATTCTCGACAGTAGAGAGGAGGTATTTGGCCAAACGACTGTCAAAAGCAGGGGCCTGGAGATTCAAGCCCAAGCGATTTAAAAGAACCTTAGCTTTCTTAAAGTCATACACTTTCAGAGGTGTTTTTTCTAGAAATTCCTTGAGAATCGGCTCCTGCAAGAGCTCAAGTTTATCTGTAGCGTAGAGTTTATCCCCACAAGACCATGCAAAACCAACCAAATCATCTGTATGGTAGTTCTCGCCAAAGAGTTCAAAGTGGAAGATAGAATCCGCACTCAGCATGTCTTGACTGACTTGGTCAACGATAGTGAAATCCAAGCTCTCAGGCGCATCCTTCGACGAAACATTTAGAGCTTGTTTGAGCTGTTTGAAACCCATCTCATCGTAGAATTTCCCGAGATTTTCCACATCTGGGCCATTATAGACCAAATCATCAAGGCCAATCTCAATCGGTGCCTGAGTCTCAATGGTCGCCAAGGTTTTAGACAGGAAGGCTTGTTCCTTGTCATTGATGAGATTTTCCTTCATCTTAGAAGCCTTCATCCCATCAATATTTTCATAAATACCCTCAAGCGAACCGTGTTCTAGCAAGAGCTTGATACCCGTCTTTTCACCGATTTTCGTGACACCAGGGATATTATCAGACTTATCCCCCATCAGGGCCTTGAGATCGATAAACTGAGCTGGGGTAATGCCCATCTTTTCCATAAGATAGCCTGGCGTAAATGCCTCAAACTCAGCCACACCTTTCTTGGAAATCTCGACCACCGTATGCTCATCCGTCAACTGGATCAAATCCTTATCTCCGCTAACAATTGTCACATCAAAAGAATCCTTCTCAGCCAAGCGACCTAGGGTCCCGATGATATCATCGGCTTCATACTGGGGTAGCTCATAGTGGCGAATCCCAAGATGGTCTAGCAACTCACGAATGAAGGGAAATTGCTCACGAAACTCATCTGGAGTTTTCGCGCGACCGCCCTTGTAGTCTGCATACATCTCTGTACGGAAAGTCGTCTTACCTGCATCAAAAGCTACCAAAACATGACTGGGCTCAACCCGCTCCAAGACGTGATTCAACATGAGTTGAAAACCGTAGATTGCATTGGTATGAAGACCATTAGCATTTTTAAATCGATCCAGCTGCTGATAGAGCGCAAAAAAAGCTCGAAAGGCAACAGAAGATCCATCAATTAATAATAATTTTTTCTTGTCCATACACCCATTATAAAGGAAAGAGGGGAAAAATACCATCGGAAAGAATAGGCAAATGGTAGTGAAGTACTCTTTTTTATATTCTTTCTAGATTCTAGCTCCATTACTATCCACTCGATAGCCATCCACAGTGGTATTCACTGCTAAAGCCCCTGAAGCATTGACATAGTAATACTTTCCTCCTACCTGGAACCACTGACTAGACTTCATAGCCCCTGAGCTCTCCAAATAATACCATGTTCCATTTTCCTTGAGCCATCCTGTCTGCATCTCCCCTGATGCCTTTAGATAGTACCAATGCGAACTATCCTTCACCCAACCTGTTGACATGGTTCCATTGTCTTTAAAGTGATACCAACTGCCATTTATTTTCTTCCAACCAGTTGCGAGTTCCCCGTTCTCACGGTAATTCCAAATACCGTTTTGCTTCTTCCAACCATTCTCCACCGATTCTGTTTCCATATACTGGATGTATCTCCTCATTCCACTATAGGACAGGTAACTAAACCACTTATAACCGTCCTTTTCTACGATTTGATCGTAGCTAACATTTTCACCAGGATAGTAGTAGTCAATAACTTGTGCTGTACTTGACGGCTGGTTTCGAATGGCAGATTTTTGAGTAAACGTGTGAGTCCCACTAGACGCCAACCCTGACCTAATAGGATTTCCAGTTCTACCACCATTCCCTACCAAGTCCTTAAAATGAATAAAGCCTGTCATAGAGCTAGCTTTTACGCTTCGACGATTGTATTTCTCCCTAACACCATAGTTATACTCTTCGATCTCAATCGTATCTCCTGATACATTTGATACCCAGGCCACATGCCCATAATAACCTTCTGTCGACCAAGCAATAGCCCCAACTTCTGGCTTCGTGTCAACACGGTAGCCTTCTCGCTTTGCGCGGTGCCCCCATTCATTTGCATTTCCATAAGCAGGCGGAATCTCAAAGCCATTTACACTACTCAAACGAAAGGCCGCAAAAGACGTACACTGGCGAGAATACATCCGCCACTGGTCGATTTCAACACTGCCATTTTTGTAGTGAAGCGGATAGTCATCACCACGCGCTACACTGTCAGCCTGAACCGATTCACCACCAAACAAAAAAGCACTCGTAACCAACAAAGTAGCCAGCCCTACACCCAACTGAGTATATCCACTCTTCTTAACTTCTGATTTTAAAAACGTCATTCATTCTCCTTAATAATATAAATTTCCGAGGTTACCCTCCTTTATACTATTCGGGAGAAAAAGAAAAAAGTGAGCAAAGCTCACTTCATTTTAGGATTCTTGGTCTAGATAGCGAATCAAATTCTTCTCTGTTAAGATATCTGAGTAGGTGAAGGATTCAACATAGACGTTAGCTTGTTTGTCTCCCTCAACATCCCCAAATTCAACGATAAATAGGGACGGATAAACCTCAATTAGCTTACCCAATCTATTTTTTTGGCGCTTACGGCCATTCTCTAAAGTCATTTCAACGACTTGTCCCTCATGCGCCTTGATCTCTTCTTTGATTTTTTTCATCTTGGCTACATCTGTAAATGCATCTGACATCTTATGCCTCCCTCTTTGAGATACTTGAAAATTTATTGTATTCTTTTTGGAAAATCAATTCCACCGTTCCACGAGCTCCACTACGGTTTTTCTCAATGATAACCTCAACCTTGTTATTTGGAATTCCTTCCTCTTCTTCACCCGCACGATCATAGTAGTCGTCACGGTATAGAAAGGCTACGATATCCGCATCCTGCTCGATAGAACCCGATTCACGAATATCAGACAAGACTGGTCTCTTATCCTGACGCTGTTCCACTCCACGAGATAACTGACTAAGAGCAATGACTGGAACTTTCAATTCCTTAGCTAGAATTTTCAACTGACGAGAAATTTCAGAAACTTCTTGTTGGCGGTTCTCGCGACCAGTCCCTGTGATAAGCTGCAAATAGTCTATCAAAATCAAACCAAGATTGCCTGTTTCTTGAGCCAGTTTACGAGAACGAGAACGAATTTCCGTAATCCGAATCCCTGGAGTATCATCGATATAGATACTCGCGTTGGCTAAATTTCCTTGGGCAATCGTGTACTTTTGCCATTCCTCATCGGTCAATTGACCCGTACGGATAGAATGGGACTCCACCAAGCCTTCTGCTGCCAACATACGGTCTACTAGGCTTTCTGCACCCATTTCTAGTGAAAAGATGGCTACAGTCTTGTCCAATTTGGTTCCGATATTCTGAGCAATGTTCAAGGCAAAGGCTGTCTTACCAACCGCTGGACGAGCTGCGATGATAATTAGTTCTTCCTCATGCAATCCAGTCGTCATATGATCTAAATCACGGTAGCCTGTCGCAATACCTGTGATATCCGTTGTTTGTTGTGACCGAACTTCTAGGTTCCCAAAGTTGATATTTAGAATATCACGGATGTTCTTGAAACCACTACGATTGGCGTTTTCACTGACATCAATGAGGCCCTTTTCAGCTTGAGCAATGATTTCATCTGCAGGCTTAGAGGCCTCATAGGCTTGGTTGACAGACTCTGTCAACTTGGAAATCAAGCGACGTAGCATAGCCTTTTCTGCAACGATTTTAGCGTAATACTCTGCATTGGCAGAAGTTGGTACAGAGTTGACAATTTCAACAAGATAGGATAAGCCACCAATATTTTGGAGATCCCCTTGGCTATCCAAAATTGTCCGAACCGTTGTCGCATCAATCGCTTCCCCACGATCCGACAAATCTACCATCGCTTGGAAAATCAACCGATGAGCATACTTAAAGAAGTCTCGAGAATCAATATATTCTCGGACAAAAACGAGTTTGCTCTCATCTATAAAAATAGCCCCCAGAACAGATTGCTCTGCCAAAATATCCTGAGGTTGAACTCGCAGTTCCTCTACTTCTACCATCCGACTTCCCTTCCTTTTACAATCTTGTCAAGAAGTTGTAAACTTAACCTTCTTTTACACGAAGATTGATGACACTTGTAACATCTTGGTAGATTTTCACTGGTACATCAATCAAACCTACTGCTCGAATTGGTGCCTTTACTTGAATGTGACGTTTGTCAATATTAATTCCAAATTGCTTTTGCAGTTCTTCTGCAATTTTCTTGTTGGTGATAGAGCCAAAGGTACGACCATCTGGGCCAACCTTTTCAACGAACTCTACAACAGTCTCTTCAGCTTCAAGCTTGGCTTTGATGGCTTTTGCTTCAGCAATCATTTCAGCATGAGCCTTTTCTTCTGATTTTTGTTTTCCACGCAATTCACCCACTGCTTGAGCAGTTGCTTCCTTGGCCAAATTCTTTTTAATCAGGAAGTTTTGAGCGTAGCCAGTTGGCACTTCCTTGATTTCGCCTTTTTTCCCTTTTCCTTTGACATCTGCTAAAAAGATTACTTTCATTCTTCTTTCTCCTTTTCTTTTAATTCATCTAAAATAAGTTGAGTCAATTTTTCTCCTGCTTCTGACAGACTCATATTCTCGATTTGCGCAGCAGCTAGGTTAAAGTGACCACCACCGCCCAGTTCTTCCATAATCCGTTGCACATTGATTTTACTACGGCTTCGAGCTGATATAGAGATAAAGCCTTGTGTATTTTTTGCCAGAACGAAACTAGCCTCAATGCCAGACATGGCCAACATAGCATCGGCAGCCTTACTGATAACAACTGTGTCATAAGTCGTTGAGTCCTTAGCTTGGGCAATCAAGATATCTGAACCCAACTTACGACCCTGTAAAATGAGTTCATTTACCTCGCGGTATTCTTCAAAATCTGTCGCAGCAATCTCCTGGATTGCGATGCTGTCGCTTCCTCGTGTTCGAAGGTAGCTAGCCACATCAAAAGTTCGACTTGTTACTCGAGACGTAAAGTTTTTGGTATCCAGCATCATACCAGCCATCAGTACACTGGCCTGCATACGACTTAAACGATTTTTCTTAGAATTTTGGAACTGAATCAACTCTGTGACCAACTCACTCGCACTACTTGCCCCACTTTCGATATAGGTGATTACTGCATTCTCTGGAAAATCCTGATCACGTCTATGATGGTCAATGACAATGGTTTGAGTAAACAGTTCGTAAAAATCTTTCGATAAAGTCAAAGCCGTCTTGGAATGATCCACCAGAATCAATAATGAACGGTTTGTAACTAGCTTCATCGCATCTGTAAGAGGCAAGAGTTTAGTGACTCCTTCTTTCCCCAAGAAGTTGACGGCGCGCTCAATGTCTGGCGACATTTGTTCTGCATCATAAACAGCATAGCTATTTTCAGTGATATTGTTAGCAAACAACTGCATGCCAACCGCAGACCCCAAGGCATCCATATCCAGATTCTTATGACCAACTACAAATACCTGATCCACACTGCGAATCTTATCTGAAATAGCTGTCATCATCGCCCTCGTACGTGTTCTCGTTCTCTTAACAGAGGCTGCGGAACCACCACCAAAATAGATTGGGTTCTTGGTTTCATCATTTTCCTTGACAACCACTTGGTCCCCACCACGAACCTCAGCTAAGTTCAAGTTCCTTAAAGCAACTTTCCCTATCTCATCATGATTTCCATCACCATAAGAAAAGCCCATGCTCAAGGTCAATGGCAACTGTCTCTGTTTTGACTCCTCACGAAAGGCATCAATCACAGAGAATTTATCATTCATCAAGCCTTCAAGAACCGTGTAATCAGTAAATAGGTAAAATCGATCCATCCCCACACGCCGAGAAAACATAGCATATTGACCAGCAAACTCTGAAACAAAATTTGCCACAAAACTATTGATATGACTGATATCCGATTCGGATGTTGCATCCTCTAAATCATCGTAGTTGTCTACCGAGATGACCCCAATCACTGGTCGACTGGTTACCAATTCGACAGTTGCTTCGTATTCCCCTGAAACGTCAAAAAAATACAGGACACCTGAAGCCTTGTCCATATGAACGGCATAGCGTGTTTCGCCTAGGGTAGCGTAAGAACCAGGGTTCCCCACAGAAGCCTTGATAATGGTTTGAATCAAGTCAACATCAATTTCGCCTTCTTCAGTCGTCAAAATCAACTCAGCATAAGGATTAAACCATTCGACTTCGCCACTAGATAAGTCTAATTTCAGAACACCAACTGGCATTTGATCAAGCAGCGTGTTCAAGCTATCTTCCGCTTGATGGTTTACGTATTGGATTTGTTCAATTTCGCTCTTTTCATACTGTTTTTTTTGCCAGATGAATAAAAGCAGATAAAGAAGTACAAATAAAAACAGGGCACTGATTGTTACAACATTATTTTGTGAAAAAATAATCAGCATTGTTAAGGTTCCGAAAGTTGCAATCCCTAGTAGAACCGCAGAAATCGGAGTTAAATTATTTTTTTTCATTCTAAACCTCTTGCGCATTATTATATCACAAAAGCCCTTAAAAAGCGACCTTTAAAAAGTGGTCAGCCTCCTTTTCCTTATTGATTTTTTTATGGTTTTAATGCAAAAAGGAGGATAAGCTAACCATCCTCCTGCACATCTATATACTCTGGTTACTGTCACTTAACGTTCAACGATGAGGGCTGTTCCCATCCCTCCTCCGATACAAAGAGTCGCTAACCCAGTTTTAGCATCACGTTTCATCATCTCATGTACCAGCGTCACTAGTATTCGGCAACCAGAAGCCCCAATTGGGTGACCGAGAGCAATGGCACCACCATTGACATTGACAATATCTGTGTTGAAACCAAGTGTTTTCCCAACCGCACAAGCCTGAGCAGCAAAGGCTTCATTTGACTCGATCAAGTCGAGATCATCAATTGTCAAATTGCCTTTTTCAAGAGCCTTGCGAGTCGCATAAATCGGTCCACATCCCATCATCTTAGGATCCAAACCTGCACTTGCATGCGAACGAATGCGAGCAATGACTGGAAGTCCCAATTCTTCAGCTTTTTCAGCACTCATGACCAAGACAGCTGCTGCCCCGTCATTGATTCCTGAAGCATTACCAGCTGTAACTGAACCGTCTTTTTTGAAAACAGGACCTAGCTTAGATAAACTCTCCAAGCTAGCATCTTTTCTAGGAAATTCATCTGTATCAAAGACGATAGGATCGCCTTTGCGTTGAGGAATGACCACTGGAACAATCTCTTCCTTAAAGCGGCCGGATTCTATAGCCGCAACTGCTCGTTTTTGTGATTCTAAAGCAAGAGCGTCTTGTTCTTCTCGACTGATACCATATTCTTCAGCCACATTCTCAGCTGTAATCCCCATATGGTATTCGTTAAAGGCATCAGACAAACCGTCCTTAATCATGGTATCTACAACTTTCGAATCGCCTATACGGCCGCCCCAACGGAAGTTTGGCAAAACATATGGAGCCTGACTCATATTTTCTGCACCACCAGCCACGACAATATCTGCATCGCCGCACTGAATCGCTTGAGCAGCTAACTGAACTGCTTTTAACCCAGAACCACAAACCTTATTAATGGTAAAGGCTGGTGTAAATTCAGGGAGCCCCGCTTGAATGCTCATTTGGCGAGCCACGTTTTGGCCTAAACCTGCGCCTAGGACATTCCCCATAATCACTTCATCTACCTGCTCTGGTTTAATATTCGCTTTTTCCAAAGCGCTCTTAATGACCAAAGAGCCCAAATCAACAGCAGAAACATTCTTTAAGCTCCCACCAAAGGAACCTAAAGGAGTTCGCACCGCCGAAACAATCACCACGTCTTTCATGACTATCTCCATTTATACCTTGTATAATGATGCAATACAAAAGTGGTTTACAATTGTGTAAACCACTTTTACATAGTTGTCAAGATTTTATGATTCCTTAACTTCTAGCAAACCAACTTCACCATCTTCACGACGATACAAAACATTTGTCGTTTGATCTTCTACGTCTACATAGATAAAGAAATCATGTCCCAACAAGTCCATTTGAAGAAGAGCTTCTTCCAAATCCATTGGTTTTAAATCAATTTGTTTTGAACGAACCACTTTTGGCTGCACAACATTTGCATCTTCAACTAGAGCATCTGTAAAGAGTTGGCTTGTTGCAACTTTATTTTTATTCTTGCGTTCGATTTTTGTTTTATTTTTTCGAATCTGGCGTTCAATTTTATCTGTTACAAGATCGATAGAACCATACATATCTTGAGAAATATCTTCTGCACGAAGAGTAATTGAGCCAAGTGGAATTGTTACTTCAACTTTTGCTGTTTTTTCACGGTAAACTTTCAAGTTGACACGTGCATCCAACTCTTGTTCAGGTTGAAAATATTTTTCGATCTTTTCGAGTTTAGAAACTACATAATTGCGAATTGCTTCTGTTACTTCTAGGTTTTCACCACGGATACTATATTTAATCATATAAGTACCTTCTTTCTAAACATTTTTATTTTTCTAACTATATTATAACGCTTTCATTTTCATTTTGCAAATTTTTTCCTTATCTTACAAGAGAAAAAGTTTTGACTTCCAATACACCTGCCTCTTCAAAAATTCGCTTCACACGATTGATAGTCGCCCCTGTCGTATAGATGTCATCAATAACCAAAATCTTCTTAGGAAGAGGGGCTTCCGTTTTAATATAAAAGGGAATTTCAGTAGCTAATCGTTCTGAGCGATTCTTAGAAGAACTAGCCTTCTCCTCTCTTTTCCCTAGTAAGTCTTGAAAGGAAAATCCTGCCGCCTCAACCAAACCTTCAACCTGATTAAATCCCCTCTCAAGCAATCTTTCAGGACTTAGAGGAATTAGCACAAATTCATAGTCTCCATACTTTTTCAACTCATCTGCAAGTACAGGAGCAAAAACCTTTCTAAGCAGAAAATCCCCATCAAACTTATATCGACTGAAAAAGTCTTTCATAGCTTGATTGTAGGTGAATATCGCCTTATGGCTAACTTGAATCCCTTCTTTACACCAAAGTTCACAATCTTGACACGTGGTTGACAACCCTCTTTTCATGCAGTTTGGACAATGGTCTTCACCAATCTTCTCAAAAGTAGAATCACAAGCTGAGCAAAGATAGTTGTGCTTATTCTTAAACAGTAAGAGGTGACTAAATGTCAAGTCACTCTTTGTTGACTGGCCACATAATAAACAATTCATAATCCCGCCTCCTTGTTCATCTGCTTGATTTCCTTGATTGCCTTTTTGATGGATGTATTTAATCCATCATGAAAAAAGAGCAATTCACCAGTCGGTCTATCCATACTGCGCCCAACTCGCCCACCAATCTGAATCAAGCTAGACTTGGTAAAGAGACGATGATTGGCCTCCACTACAAAAACATCCACACAAGGGAAGGTAACTCCACGCTCTAAAATTGTCGTACTGATAAGTATCGTCAACTCTCCATCTCGAAAAGCCTGCACCTGCTCTAATCGATTTTCTGTGACAGAGGAAACAAAGCCGATAGTTTCATTTGGAAACTGTTCCTGCAAGAGTTCTTTTAGTTTCTCGCCTTTTTTAATTTCTGATGCAAAGATTAACAACGGATAACCTGTTCTTCTCTGCCTCTCAATAGATGTCTTTAACTTAGGTGACAACTGGCTCTTATCTAAATAACGATTAAAATCTGATAACCAAACTGGCTTTGGAATGATCAATGGATTTCCATGAAATCGTCTTGGCAAGCTCAACCTTTTTAATTCTCCTGTGCGAACCATCTTATCTAACTCATCTGTAGAAGTCGCTGTAAGAAATATCTTTACCCCCTCAACCTTTACACACTTGTTTACAGCGTAGTAAAGCACAGGATTGTCAACATAAGGAAAGGCATCTACTTCATCCACTATCAACAAATCAAAAGCATGATGAAATTTTAACAGCTGGTGAGTCGTTGCAACAACTAGTGGCGTTCGAAAATAGGGCTCTGCTCCGCCATGAAGCAGTGCTATCTCACAAGCAAAGTCATTCTGCAGTCGCTTATACAATTCTAAACATACATCAATTCGAGGACTAGCCAAACACACTGAACCACCATCGTCAATCACTTTGGCTACAACTTGATAAATCATCTCTGTCTTTCCAGCTCCCGTGACAGCATGAACTAAGGTCGGTTCTCTCTTTTCAACTGCTCGAATCAATCCCTCTGACACCTTTTCCTGAAAAGGGGTTAACTGACCACGCCATTTGAGAACATCTTGCTTCGGAAAATCCTCCTGCGGAAAATAGTATAAAGCTTGATCACTCCTGACTCGCTTCATCAGTAAACACTCCCTACAATAGTAAGCACCGATAGGCAAATACCATTCTTCTAGAATACTACTATTACAACGTTGACAGAAAAGTTTCCCCTTCTCTTTTCTCATTGCTGGCAGTTTCACGCCCATCTGACGTTCTTCTTCAGTTAATTCTTTCTCAGTAAACAAGCGACCGAGATAATTTGGATTTACTTTCATACTTCTTTATTCGTAAAAATCTAGCGCTTTAGGTGTTTTTTTAGTACAATTAAATCATGGAATTTAGAACAATTAAAGAGGACGGGCAAGTCCAAGAAGAAATCAAAAAATCCCGCTTTATCTGTCACGCCAAGCGTGTCTACAGTGAAGAAGAGGCTCGTGACTTTATCACTGCTATCAAAAAAGAACACTACAAAGCCACCCATAACTGCTCTGCTTTTATTGTAGGGGAACGCAGTGAGATCAAGCGTACGAGTGATGATGGCGAGCCTAGTGGTACCGCTGGAGTCCCAATGCTTGGCGTCTTAGAAAATCATAATCTTACTAATGTCTGCGTAGTGGTTACTCGCTACTTTGGGGGGATTAAGTTAGGTGCTGGTGGTTTGATTCGTGCTTATGCAGGAAGCGTAGCCTTGGCAGTCAAAGAAATTGGCATTATTGAAATCAAAGAGCAGGCTGGCATAGCCATTCAGATGTCTTACGCTCAATACCAAGAGTACAGTAACTTCCTTAAAGAACATAATCTCATGGAGCTGAATACAAACTTTACAGATCAAGTTGATACAATGATTTATGTTGACAAAGAAGAGAAAGAAAATATCAAGGCTGCTCTTGTGGAGTTTTTTAATGGAAAGGTTACTTTAACAGATCAAGGTTTACGAGAAGTTGAAGTCCCTGTAAACTTAGTGTAAACAAAGGAGAAATACATGGCGTTTGGGAAATTTATTCAAGGACTTGCTGGTAACTTCAGCGAGCAAAACAAAGAAGCTCTTATCAAAGAATACGGTCAATACCTACTAGAGAATGAAGAAATCCAAAGTGGATATAAGCTCATTCGCGACGCAATCATCTTTACAAATATTCGTATCATCTTTACAGATAAGCAAGGCGCTACTGGTCGCAAGATGTCTGTTAAGTCACTCTTTTTGATGAACATTGTCAACGTTGAAATGGAAACTGCGGGAGCAGCTATAGACGATAGTGAGATTACGATCACTTATTTAGAAAATGTCTTTCTAAAAGCACATAATGAACATTTTAGTTACCACAAATTTGAATTTCCTAAGAAAACGGATATCCTTCCTCTTTACACCTATTTACTAGAACTGGCTTATTACAATCGATTAAAATTAACGGCTTAGAGCTTTGATATAAAAAAATCCTATCGCTTCGATAGGATTTCTATATTTTACAAATAGCCTAGAGCGCGTTATACTAGTATCATCTTATACAAAGAGGTACATCTATGACTATTTATAACAATATCACTGAACTAATCGGACAAACACCAATTGTTAAACTCAACAATATCGTTCCAGAGGGTGCTGCAGATGTTTATGTAAAACTTGAAGCTTTTAACCCTGGATCGTCAGTAAAAGACCGCATTGCCCTTAGCATGATTGAAAAAGCGGAACAAGATGGTATTCTAAAACCAGGTGCTACCATTGTTGAAGCAACTAGTGGAAATACTGGTATCGGACTTTCTTGGGTAGGTGCTGCTAAAGGATATAAAGTTGTTATCGTCATGCCCGAAACGATGAGTGTGGAACGACGTAAGATTATCCAAGCTTATGGTGCTGAACTCGTCCTTACTCCTGGTAGCGAAGGAATGAAAGGGGCTATTGCTAAAGCTCAGGAAATCGCTGCTGAACGTGACGGCTTCCTTCCGCTCCAATTTAATAATCCAGCTAATCCTGAAGTACACGAAAGGACAACAGGAGCTGAAATTCTAGCTGCTTTCGGTTCTGATGGTTTAGATGCCTTTGTAGGTGGTGTTGGTACCGGTGGAACGATCTCCGGTGTTTCTCACGCTCTTAAAGCAGCAAATCCAAACATTCAAGTTTATGCAGTAGAAGCAGATGAATCCGCGATCTTATCTGGTGAAAAACCAGGACCTCACAAAATTCAAGGCATCTCAGCTGGATTTATTCCTGAAACACTTGACACAAAGGCCTATGATGGTATCGTCCGCGTAACGTCAGATGATGCTCTAGCTCTTGGCCGTGAAATTGGTGGAAAAGAAGGCTTCCTTGTTGGGATTTCTTCAGCTGCAGCTATTTACGGGGCAATTGAAGTTGCCAAGAAATTAGGTACAGGTAAGAAAGTCCTTGCTTTAGCACCAGATAACGGCGAACGTTATTTGTCTACAGCACTCTATGAATTTGAAGTGTAGTCTCCTAAATGCACTTAGCCCTTATTAAAGGGCTTTTTGTTTACACACTCTAAAACAAAAAAGGAAGCAAATTGCTTCCTTTTTAATTAGTTATTCAAGGCTGCTGCCATTGTAGCTGCAACTTCAGCTTCGAAGTCATTTGCAGCTTTCTCGATACCTTCACCAACTTCAAAGCGAGCGAACTCAACTACTGAAGCATTTACTGATTCAAGGTAAGCTTCAACTGTCTTGCTGTCATCCATGATGTAGACTTGTGCAAGAAGTGTGTATGCTTGGTCAACTTTAGTATTGTCAAGCATGAAGCGATCCATTTTACCTGGGATGATTTTGTCCCAGATTTTTTCTGGTTTGCCTTCTGCAGCCAACTCAGCTTTGATGTCAGCTTCTGCTTGAGCGATTACTTCATCAGTCAATTGTGCTTTTGATCCATATTTCAAGTGTGGAAGAGCTGGTTTGTTAACCATTGCACGACTTTCGTTGTCTTGGTCAATTACGTGGTTCAATTGTGCCAACTCATCTTTAACGAATTGAGCATCCAATTCTTTGTAAGAAAGAACTGTTGGTTTCATCGCTGCAATGTGCATTGACAATTGTTTAGCAAGAGCTTCGTCTCCACCTTCGATAACTGATATAACACCGATACGGCCACCGTTGTGTTGGTAAGCTCCAAAGTGTTGTGCATCTGTTTTTTCGATTAAAGCAAAACGACGGAATGAGATTTTTTCTCCGATAGTTGCTGTTGCAGATACATACGCTGCTTCAAGAGTTTCACCTGAAGGCATTGTCAAAGCAAGAGCTTCTTCATTGTTAGCTGGCTTTCCTTCAGCAATTACTTTAGCTGTAGCGTTTACCAAGTCAACGAATTGAGCATTTTTAGCAACGAAGTCAGTTTCAGCGTTTACTTCAATTACTGCTGCAACGTTACCGTTAACATAAACACCAGTCAAACCTTCTGCAGCAACACGATCAGCTTTCTTAGCAGCTTTCGCCATACCTTTTTCACGAAGCAATTCAATCGCTTTTTCGATGTCACCGTCTGTTTCTACAAGCGCTTTTTTAGCGTCCATAACACCAGCACCAGATTTTTCACGCAACTCTTTTACGAGTTTAGCTGTAATTTCTGCCATTTTGATTCTCCTATATTTTTTAAAAATAGGAGAGCCGGGCTAAGCCCCGCCCTCCTAGGTAATTACTATTTATATGAATTAAGCGTTGTCGCCTTCTACAACTTCAACGATTTCTTCGATTGAGTCTGCTTGAGCTTCTGAAGCTGCAAATTCTGCTTCAACTGCTGCTGCATCTTCACCTTGACGTCCTTCGATGATAGCGTCTGCCAATTTAGCTGTGATCAATTTAACAGCGCGGATAGCGTCATCGTTAGCTGGGATGATTACATCGATATCGTCTGGATCAGTGTTTGTGTCAACCATCGCTACAACTGGGATACCCAATTTTTTAGCTTCTTTAACAGCGATTTGCTCTTTATGTGGGTCAACTACGTACATTACATCTGGGATACGAGGCATGTCTTCGATACCACCCAAGAATTTTTCAAGACGTGCACGTTGTTTGTTAAGAAGTGCAACTTCTTTCTTAGGAAGAACGTCGAAGATCCCTTCCTCTTCCATACGTTTGATTTCTTTCAAACGAGCAATACGTTTTTGGATAGTTCCCCAGTTAGTAAGAGTTCCACCCAACCAACGGTGGTTGATGTAGTATTGACCTGAACGTACAGCTTCTTCAGCAACAGCGTCAGCAGCTTGTTTCTTAGTACCAACAAACAATACAACTGCATCGTTAGCTGCTGCATCACGCATAAAGTCATATGCTTGGTCAGCGTATTTTACAGTTTGTTGCAAGTCGATAACGTGGATTCCGTTACGCTCAGTGAAGATGTACTTAGCCATCTTAGGGTTCCAGCGACGAGTTTGGTGACCAAAGTGTACACCAGCCTCAAGAAGTTGTTTCATTGAAATTACTGCCATGAGTATTTCTCCTTTTTGTTTTTTCCTCTTCTTGATTTCAACTTGCAAAACGACCCAAGGGCAACAGTTTCACAATTCATCAAGAATGAGTATTATCGTTTACACGACAAGTTTTATTCTATCATATTTCAACAGTATTTTCAAGCTATTTAGTAGAATTTTAGTAGGACTTTCGGATAAAAACATTAAAAGAGACTCGATTGAGTCTCTTCGTTTTATACATTAGTTTGGATAGATGTATGTTACGTAACCTTCAGAAGTTGTAGTTGGGTTGAACCATCCACGTTTGTTTCCGATTGTACGATCTCCACCGTAGTTTGATTCTGATACTTGAATACGAGTTGATGATGAAACTGCTGTAACAACCGCTACGTGTCCATAACCACCATCATTCCAACATGCAATCGCACCAACTTGTGGAGTTGAACCTGTACGGAATCCTGCTGCAGCTGCACTTGTTGCCCACTGAGCTCCGTTGCCCCAGTAATCTCCAGCCCAAGGTGCCAATGTTTTAGCTCCCCAAGTACATTCACCAGTTGGATAACTTGAAGCATTTGAGCTGTAAGTTGGGCGTTGTCTAGCAGGCGCTGGCGCAGGTGCTGGAGTGTAGCTTGAATCCTCATCGTCAGTTGTTGATGTTGCCTGTACTTGAGCTGAGAAACTTGTGTTTCCAGAAGCAACAACTGACTGCTGTTGACTTGTTTGACGTGCTCTGTAAGCTGCTTCAGCTTCTGCAGCCGCACGCGCTTCTGCCTCTGCTGCTGCTTTCTTCTCTAGCAAACTAGCTTTTTCACCTTCTGCAGTAGCTTTTTCAGCAGCAAGATTCAACTCTGCAACCTTCAACTCAGCTTGCTTAGTTGTCAATGCCTGCGCATCATCAGCCAGTTTTTGTTGGTTAGCAATAACTGTATTGATTGCTTCATTATTGGCTACTTGTTTATCAGAAATTGCTTTTTTATCAGCCTTTTGTTGCTCCAACATTTTGTTGTTAGCCGATACAATCTCGCTCATTGCAGCAACACGCGAAATGGCTTCTGTGATTGATTTTGAGTTTACAATTGTATTAATGTAGCTAGTCGCAGCTCCATTTGTCTGTGCGCTACGTGCTTGTTTTTCTAAAGAAGCATTACGAGCCACGATATTTTTAGAAAGCTCTGTAATTTCTCCTTCAAGTTTTTTAGATTCAGCTTGTAATTTTTCGTTTTCAGCTTGCAAGCTTGCTTGCTCTGCTTGAATTGTTGAAACTTGACCTTGGATTTGATCCACTTGCTTTTGAGCTTCTTGTTGTTGCTCTGTTAAACTGCTAATTTTATTATCTTGAGCAGCAATTTTTTCATCAGTTGTTTCTGCACGAACAGTTGTCAATACTGCCGTTTGTGAGACCAATACTGTACTTAACAAAAGTGACGCTAAGATTTTTTTCTTCATATTCTGTCGATACTCCTTCTATTTGAGACATTACTAGTATACCAAAAAAAGACATAATAAATATTACGCCTTTGTTACATTTATATTTCTTTCTCATAGATAATATTTTTCAAAAATGTATTGGAAAATCGCCATCCATAAGAAGTTTAAAATCATTGATGGGACAAGACTGTAGACAATGAAAACTGGCATTGATTCTACTGTCAGTCCCATAGCAAGGGCCAGAAGATAACTACCCATATCAAATAGGAAGCTCATCACAACTATTGTTAACATTCTCGTCCAACGGTTCAACAAAGTCACACTATTAAACTTGTGAAGTGAGGCACCTATCAAGATAAATAAAAGTGTCGAAATTCCTATCAAGTGGAAAAAATAGATATCGTACACCAAACCTACTATACAGCAATAAGCTAGATAGAAGTATTCTGATACCTCAATTGTCTCAAACAAGAGAAATAAAAACAGGAAATGACTGGCTAAGTGAAAATGTGGATAAAAGGATTCTACTAATTGGCCAATATGTGCATCAATTAGCACAAGAAAAGGAAGTAAAAAGAAAATACCAACTTGTTTTAACAGTCTCATTGTTAATTCCCCACTAACTCTACCACATGAAGATCTTTAGTATCAGCACTTAACTTTACTGTTACCTCTCGTGTTAGATAATCACTGCTATGAGTTGTAGCAACAACCTCTCCAACAGGAATATCCTTAACATTAAAGTTTCCAAGCCCCCCTGTAGTCACCTTGTCTCCAGCACTGATATCACTATTACTATTCAATTGACTGATTTTAAGCAGTTCAGACTCCTTATCATAACCAACGATGATTCCGTATATTTCAGTAGAACCATGCAGGATTTTAACGGAAATTTTGTCGGAATTTTCAGTGTTTGTCAATAAGTTGACCGTTGTTGAATGCTCCTCTACTTTTGAAACACTACCAACCAATCCACCATTAGCGATGACCAACATATTTTCAGAAACTCCTTTTGAACTTCCCGCATCAATTGTTAACTCTTGCTTCCAAGACACTGGAGCTCGCATAATCACATCTGCTGCTAAGGTTTTTGTAGCCTGTAATTTTGACTTCATCTCTAGCAACTGACGTAGTTGTTCATTTTCATTTTTTAAACTTTCTGATTGATTAGATTCTACCTCTAGTTGATAGAGCTGTTTTTTTAGACTTTCGTTTTCATTGTAAGTCCGCGTCAAATGTCCCAAATCTGATTTGAAAGTATCAAACCACTGAAAAGGTTTTTGAACAATTCTATCTACTAAGGAAATCCCATCTCCTAGTTTTGTCACAATAGCACTTGAATAGGTTGTCACTAATAGTACAGAAACTGCCAGAACTGTGACAAAAACGATGATTAGATATTTTGATTTTTTAAAACGGTTCATATTCCTACCTTTTTACTAAAGATCTACTACTGTGATTTTTTATCAATCTTACAAATCCACTAAGATTTTAAGAAAAATAAGAGACATCCCAGCACCAGAATCACAAGAATCGCCAGTGTATCCTTTTGACTCCATCTCAACTGTCTATACTGACTTCTACCCTTTCCTCCCTGATAACCACGCGCTTCCATGGCTATTGCCAATGAATCTGCACGCTTTAAGCTCGTCGCAAAAAGAGGAATTAAAATTGGAATCACAGCCTTTACTTTTTGAACGATGCTTCCCTCGCCAAAGTCAACTCCACGAGCTTTTTGAGCATTCATAATTCTCGTCGTGTCATCCATCAAGGTTGGAACAAAACGCAAACTCATTGATAACATCAGACCAATTTCATGAACGGGAACTTTCACGCGTTTCAACGGTGCTAAAAGAGATTCAACTGCAGCTGCCAGGCTCAAAGGCATGGTCGTTAAGGTTAGCAAAGTTGAAAAGAAAATAATCAACACAAAACGACAGAAAATAATCCCTGCTTGCTGCAAAGCATAATCCGTTATTCTTATAAAAGAAAACTCAAATAAGACATTTCCACTTGAAATGAAAAAGAGCTGAAAAAGAGTCGTGAAAGCAATCAGGAAGAACATGGATTTTAATCCCTGAACGAAAAATGAGAGAGAAACACCCGACAAAGCGATAAATATACCTGTCGCTACAAACAGAATGAGATTAGTGAAGGGATTATTGGCCCAAAATACAATCAAAATCAGCAGGATCATAGCGAGCAATTTACTACGGGGATCCAAGCGATGAATGATGGAATCCCCCGGTATATAACGCCCTAAAATCATACTATCCATTTAGCGACTCCTTAAACTCCTCTATCTTGATTGGCAGTTTTTTAAAAGCTACACCCCTATCTGCCAAACGTTTACAAAAGGCTGTGATTTTAGGCACACCTAACTGTACATTTTCCATAGAGGCTACATCTTGGAAGACATCACTTGGTTTACCACTTTTGACCAAACGTCCCTTTTCCATAACGTAGACCTGATCAGCATACTCAGCTACATCATCCATCAAATGCGTTACCAAAACGATTGTCATTCCAGCAAGGTGAAGTTTTTTAAACAGGGTCATCAATTCTTTTCTGCCCAGAGGATCTAGCCCTGCTGTTGGCTCATCCAAAACCAAGACAGTTGGCTCCATAGCTAGCATACCTGCTATAGCCACACGTCTCATCTGGCCACCCGAAAGTTCAAAAGGACTGCGCTCAAAGAGTGACTCATCGATGCCTACCAAGGCTAACTTTTCACGCGCAACTTTCTTGGCCTCTTCCTCAGAAACTCCAAAATTTTGCGGTCCAAACGCAACATCTTTCAAAACAGTCTCTTCAAAAATTTGATTTTCAGCAAATTGAAACACTAGACCAACCTGCTTTCGAATCTGACGAATTTCTTTATTGGTTGATGTAGAGGTAATGACGGTATCAAAAACTTGAACAGAACCCTTACTTGGTACCAATAGGCCATTTAAAAGCTGTAAAATCGTTGATTTCCCACTACCTGTGTGCCCTACTAAAGCTGTATAGGAACCATCCTCAATCGTCAAAGAAACATCAGTCAAGGCTGATGAAGATAGGGGAGTCCCCTCTTGATAGGTAAAGCTCACATTTTCTAGAGTAATTCCCATAACTTGTCCTCTAGCTCTCCTTCTGTCAAATAGCCATCCGGCAACTGATAACCAGTCTCTCTCAAAGATTCTCTCAATTGATTAGTAAAAGGCTCATCTAACCCTATTTGGTCAAGGTCATCTCGAGAAAAAAGTTCTCTTGGACTGCTGGTTGACTCCACTTGGCCTTTTTTCATGACCAAGACACGGTCACTCATCGCAACTTCCTCTAAGTCATGTGTAATGGAGACGACTGTCATCTGGTGGTCTTTTCGAATCTCTTGAACTGTCTGAATCAGTTCTCTGCGTCCCTCGGGATCCAACATACTTGTAGCCTCGTCCAGAATTAAAATAGCAGGTCTCAAGGCAACAACTCCTGCAATAGCCACCCGTTGTTTTTGTCCACCAGACAAACGAGCTGGTTCTCTCTTCTTAAAGTCCAGCATGCCTACCAACTCTAAAGATTCAGCCACTCTCTTTTTCATTTCTTCACGAGGAAGTCCCTGATTTTCTAGGCCAAAGGCAACATCATCTTCAACAGTCGCACCCACAAATTGGTTATCTGGATTTTGAAAAACCATACCAATTTGACGACGCAAGTCCCAAACATTCTCAGAGGACAGCAATTTGCCATCTATCCAGATCTCTCCAGACTCTGCTTCAAGCAAGCCATCAATCAAACGGATAGTTGTTGACTTCCCACTCCCATTATGACCTACAATCGAAAGCCATTCTCCCCGTTTCACGTGAAACGAGACATTATTAACATCATAATGATCCTGATCTTCCTTGTAACGAAAAGACAGATCTTTTACTTCAATAATCGATTTCATTTCGAACCAAATGTCCCTTTGAATACATGAGCGCTACCCTTGAAATAATCATAACCAGAGTAGATAGTGAAAAACAAAGCTATATAAAGCAGCAGCTGACCAATTAAATTCCAATGTAAGAGCAAAAAGATAATGGCAAACATCTGACTAAAGGTCTTGATTTTCCCTGGCATCGCTGCTGCTAGAACTGTCCCTCCCGTCTCAACAAGCAACAAACGCAAGCCTGTCACCGCAAGTTCACGACAGATGATAATAGCAACAACCCAAGCTGGAGCCATACCTAACTCAATCAACATGATAAAAGCTGACATAACCAACAGCTTATCGGCCATCGGATCAGCAAACTTTCCAAAATTGCTGACTACATTCCATTTACGAGCAAGGTAGCCATCAAGATAATCCGTTATACTAGCAACTGCAAAGATGATCGCTGCCAGCAAATGACTGCCTTGTGAATGGCCCAAAGTCAAAATAAGAATAAAGAGAGGTATAAAGAGAATTCTACCAATAGTTAATACATTAGGAATTTGTTCTTTTTTCATTGATTTTTCCTTAATCTGTAGTAAATGTAAGTGTTACAGTTCCAGTCTGAGTTGTCAGCTTCGAAGTATCAATCGTTTGATTGTCCACAGTCACAGTAACTCCCTTCACTACACCTAAAGTAATAGTAACGGGATTCTTAGTTGAAACTGTTGTTTTTGCATTCTTATTGTCTGCGGATAGTGTCACACCACCCTCCAGCTCACTTCCTGAAACACTTACCCAACTAGTTGCATCTGATACTGCCAGTTGAACAGTAGCGTTTTCCTTACTCGTTTTATACCGAGCTTCAATGCGGTTTCCTTCGCCTGACACTGTAATAGTTGATTCCGTAGTAGAAGACGAGTTAGATGTCTGACTAATAGAAGATGAACTAGATGAGGTTGTTGAACTAGTCAAGCTAACAACACTATAATTAGCTGAAGAAGGACTTGGCTGAGTTTGGATGTAGTTCCATACATAGTAAGTCACAAAAATTAAAATTGACAAAGCAAATAGAACGAAATAAAACAAGGGAAGATAAGACGTTTTTTTCTTATTTGATCGTCTGCGACCATACAAGTCTTCTTCATCGACATCTACCTCTTCGTAGGTAATCATACTGCCTGAATCGTAGGCATCCAAAATGATTCGCTCGTCCAATTCAACCGCCCAGGCATATTTTCTTAAAAAAGAACGAGCATAAAATGGACTAGGAAGTTGATCAAAATCATCTGCCTCCATAGCTTCTAGAAAATGCAACTGAATTTCAGTTTTTTCCTGCAATTCTTCTAAACTCAATCCCTGGTTAATTCTAGCTAAACGCAGAACCTCACCAATTGTTTTTTTTCTCATACGTACCATTCCTTCTTTCTAGGGTTACTTATCTTTTAAGCTGGAAAGATTGTAAAATCAACTAGATCACCATCATCTATCAAACGATGACCTGCTTCAAGAACATCGTCTAAAGTAATTTCTTGTAAAATTTTTGGTAAATCAAAAATAGTTTCTCCTCTGTCGACTGGTTCATACTGTGTCGCAATAAACTCCAAGGAGTTCATACTGCTGAAAAATTCCCCAAACATCTCACTCTTAACAAGATCGAGATGTTCCTCTGTAAGATCTGAATCTTTCGTAAAGTTGCGAATAGCCTTTCGAAATTGATGAGACAAAGAAACAGGTTCTTTCGTTTCCATCGTCAACATCACAAAATGAAAGCGGCTATTCACTTCTACCTCTAAGGACAGCGAGGCATCCAACTTCCCTATCTCATATAACTTTTGAAATCGCTCAGAAGTCCAACCAAACAGCATCGTAAACAATAATTTTAGCAAAACATTATAACGGTAGCAATCTTCTACTGCCACCTCACCTACTCCCCTAATTCCAACAGCAAGTTTTGGAGAAGAAACCTCCATCCGGAGACTGTCTGTTTCTTTGACAGCTTGTAAAGTAAGCCGCTCCTTCCTTACTACCATGTCTTCCAAATTTCTAAGTTTCTTTTGCGAAAAATAGTTCTCAACTGTATCTACATCAAAATTCCCAACTAAAAACAAAGACATATTGACAGGTTTGTAAAAGGCTGTAAAGTTATTTTTTAAGTCATTTAGCTGAATATTGTTAATTGATTTTTCACTTCCAACAATATCCGCTGCCAGAGGAGTATTGGGATAAAGATTTGCTAAGGTTGCAAAAAACAGACGCGAATCTGGATCGTCTTGGTACATCTCACGTTCCTGTTGGATAATTTCCCTTTCCCTCTCAACTGACTCTTCTGTAAAATGAGCAACTGTTACCAATTCTTCAAGCAAATCCAAATTTTCTGATAAATGATCTATTGTTGAAAACAAATAACTCGTCTTTGTAAAACTTGTAAAAGCATTGCTATCAGCTCCCAAGCGTGTAAAAGACTCCATAATATCTTCAGCATTTTCTCTCTCAAATAGTTTGTGTTCAAGAAAATGTGCAATTCCAGCTGGATGACACTGTAAACCTTTTTTAGATAGTGTAAAACTTGTGTCTACTGATCCAAATCGAACTGTTACAACTCCGTAAACTTCATTAAATTGTTTCTTAGGAAGGAGAGAAACTGTCAATCCATTTGATAGACGAGTCTGATAAACCGTCTCCTTTACAGCAGGATAGTATTTTTCTTCAAAGGTAACTGGTGTCATTCTATTCCTTCCATAAAGTATATCGCTTGTAACCGGACACTATTTGATGCTTTGCAGATAGCTTCTTTATCAACTTGATTTAATTTTTCAATCCAATTGTCAAAATCTGATGTAGATTTCCCTAACAAACTTTTCAAGTAAACTCGCTCGATTAGTGAGCTCTGACTATCTTGCGCAAGCAATAAAGTTCTGCGAATCATCTCCCTGGTCTGTTCAATCTCCAAATCTGTAAAATTACCTTTTTTTAGTTCAAGTAATTGATGATTCATCAACTTTCTAGCTTGATTGCGATTTTCCCGATCAATACCAGCATACATCCTCAATTGACTACTAAACAAATCCAATTGACTGGAGATAGTGTAGGCTAGACCAGCATTTTCCCGAACATTCGTAAAAAGCTTAGAGTGAGCAAAACCACCTAACAGACCATTCATTACTACCATGGCCAAATGATGCTTGTCTCCATAGCTCGTAGAACAATGGTAAGCCAATTCCAAAACGGATTGGCCCACATTCTTACGAATCATTCCTTCCCGAAGGACATTTGAATATGGTTGCTTGTACTGAGGCTTGACATCGATTTGACGCCCAGTAAAGGAGAATGACCTCAACCACTCCTTCACTTCTACTTCATTAAAATCACCCAAGAAAAAGAAATCAATTCGATCATTTTTCAGAGCATCTTGAAAGCAAGTGTAGCTACTTTCCGGAGACTCATTTGAAATGCGATTTCGTAAATCACTGTATCTCAATTGAAGACGCTCATCACGGAAGAACAAGCTATCCAACTCCTTATGAGCAAAATAAAATGAATCATCCATATCAGTAGCTAAACTAGCCAATAATTGTTTTTTTTCAATTTTAAATAAGGCTGGCTCAAAAGCACCATCTTGAACTAAGGGAGCAAATAAAGTCTGGCTTACCAGTTCAAAAATTTGAGAAGTCAAGACATTCTTTTTACTTAAAAAATCATCCCTCACATAGGTAAATGTTAGGTCAAGAATATGTACCTGTCCCCTACGAAAAGCACTTGTGGAAATATCTGTTCCATATAAACTTGCCAAGTATCTGCGAAATGCTTGTGATGTTGGGTGAGCTTTATTGGCAGTTTCCAACATACTTGCACTTAACATGCGTCCTGCTATTGTCTCAAGAGATAAAGGAGCAGTAAAACGAACAGTAATTTTATTTGTTTTAAACTTTTTGGATTGAACAAAATGTGCTGAAATTCCAGGCACCAACTCCATACCTTACCTCCTTACATATAGAGTTCTATTATACCACGAAAATCAAAATTTTTCTTGTTCTCTTTATAGCTTTCAAAAGTAAAATCGTTTTCATTTTGACTGACTTTCCTTCAGTTATTTCAGGGAAAATATGGTATAATACCAAAGATTGAGGTGAATTATGGAATACAAATTATTTGAAGAATTTATTACGCTCCAAGCCCTTCTAAAAGAGCTTGGAATTATACAGAGCGGTGGTGCTATTAAATCCTTTTTAATGGAACATCAAGTTTACTTTAATGGTGAATTAGAAAGTAGACGTGGGAAAAAAATCCGTATTGGAGATACAATTGACATCCCTGATTTAAAGATTGACATCACATTGACACAACCAAGTTTAAAAGAGCAAGAAGAATACCAAGCAGATAAGATTGAAAAAGAGCGGATTGCTAAACTTGTCAAAGAGATGAATAAGGGTGTAAAGAAAGAAAAACAAAAAACTACTTTATCACCTAAAACCAAACAAGCTCCACGTTTTCCAGGAAGATAATCATGTGGCTCCAACATTTAACAATAAAAACCTTTCGAAACTACAAAGAGACGAAAATTGATTTTAATCCAAAATTAAACGTCTTTCTAGGTCAAAATGCACAAGGAAAGACCAATATTCTAGAAGCAATCTATTTCTTGGCCTTAACACGTAGTCATCGTACTCGAACAGATAAAAATCTCATTCATTTTGATGAAGAACAACTCCATCTTTCTGGCTTACTACAGAAAAAAACAGGCTCTATCCCTCTAGAAATTGATTTAACACCAAAAGGGCGTGTGACTAAAGTCAATCACTTAAAACAAGCTCGCCTCTCAGACTATATCGGACATATGAATGTGGTTCTCTTCGCACCTGAAGATCTCCAGTTAATTAAAGGAGCGCCCTCCGTTCGTCGAAAGTTTATAGATATAGAACTGGGACAAATTAAACCAATCTACTTGTCAGACCTGTCAAACTATAACCATATACTCAAGCAAAGAAATACCTACCTAAAATCTAGCCATAAGATTGATGAAACATTTCTGTCAGTCTTAGATGATCAGTTGGTAGAGTATGGTTGTCGCGTTATAAAGCATCGGATAAAATTCATTAAAGACCTAGAGACATTTGGTCAAAAAAAACACTTAGAAATTTCAAATCAATTAGAAGAACTGTCAATATCTTATCAATCATCTGTCAACTTTACTGATGAAGAACTGTTAATGGATTCTTTTAAAATGGCTTTAGAAAAAAGTAGATCAAGAGACTTATTTAAAAAGAATACTGGTGTTGGCCCTCATCGAGATGATATTTCTTTTTATATCAATGGTATGGATGCTAGTTTTGGAAGTCAAGGTCAACATCGTAGTCTAGTACTTTCTATCAAACTAGCAGAGATTGAGCTAATGGAAAGTATTACAAACGAGTCTCCGATACTACTGCTTGATGATGTTATGAGCGAACTTGACAATACACGGCAACTAAAATTACTAGAAACTATTTCTCACTCTATCCAAACATTTATCACAACAACAAGTTTAGACCACTTACAAAACTTGCCTGAAAATCTTAGTATCTTCAATATCCAAAATGGTAAAGTATCTGTAAATCTAAATTGACAACTTTGTAAACAAAAAGAACTCCTGAAATTCAGGAGTTCTTTTTTACTTCTTACATAGAGTAGTTTGGCGCTTCATTAGTGATTTGTACATCATGAGGATGGCTTTCTTTTAGACCAGCCCCAGACATTTCAATAAATTGAGCGTTGTCGTGCAATTCTTTAAGGTTAGCTGCGCCACAGTAACCCATACCAGAGCGAATACCACCAATCATTTGGAAGACAATATCAGCTGCTGCGCCTTTATAGGCAACACGACCTTCAATTCCTTCTGGAACAAGTTTGTTTGCTTCATTGACAGAACCTTGGAAGTAACGGTCACTTGAACCTTTCTTCATTGCAGCGATTGATCCCATACCACGGTAAGTTTTAAACTTACGTCCTTGGAAGATTTCCGTTTCACCTGGTGCTTCGTCTGTTCCAGCAAACATTGATCCAAGCATAACCGCATTTCCACCTGCAGCAAGGGCTTTTACAATATCTCCAGAATACTTGATTCCACCATCAGCAATGATTGTTTTTCCATATTCACGCGCAACTGCTGCTGCATCATAGATTGCTGTCACTTGTGGGACACCAACCCCTGCAATCACACGAGTAGTACAGATAGAACCTGGTCCAATACCGACTTTGACAACATCTACACCTGCATCATAAAGAGCACGCGCACCTTCTGCAGTGGCAATATTTCCAGCAATCAAAGTGCGGTCTGGGAAGTGAGCACGAATTTCAGCGATTTTACGTAGAACACCAGCAGAGTGACCATGGGCAGTATCAATAACAATGGCATCCGCTCCTGCTTCAAAAAGGGCTTCGGCACGTTCAAATGTATCTGAAGTAACACCTACTGCACCTGCAACTAAGAGACGACCAAACTCATCTTTAGCAGCATTTGGAAACTCAATCACTTTTTCAATATCTTTGATAGTAATCAAACCAGAAAGACGACCTTCTTCATCAACCAAAGGAAGTTTTTCAATACGGTGTTCTTGAAGAATGCTTTCAGCTGTTGCAAGGTCTGTACCAACAGGAGCAGTAACAAGATTTTCACTAGTCATATGGTTTGAGATTGGCTGATTGTAGTCTGAAATAAAGCGAAGATCTCGGTTTGTTAAAATACCAACCAATTTACGATTTTCAAGTGTTTCCACAACTGGAACACCACTGATACGGTAACGTCCCATCAGTTCATCTGCTTCAGCAATAGTGTGTTCTGGAGTCAAGAAGAATGGATCAATAATAACACCATTTTCAGAACGTTTTACCTTGCGAACTTCATCTGCCTGTTGCGCAATAGACATATTTTTATGGATTACTCCAAGACCACCCGCACGAGCAATGGCAATAGCCATTTGACTTTCTGTGACTGTATCCATGGCGGCTGTTATAATTGGGATATTTAAAGTCAGATTATCTGCCAATTTTGTTGTTAAATCTGCATCATTAGGCAACACATGACTTTCTGCTGGAATGAGCAATACATCATCAAAGGTAAAACCTTTTTTTAAAAATTTAGTATCCCAATTAGACATTGAAGTTTCCTCTTTTCTTTCTTTTTGAGCTTGACTCTTTTTGTATTGTATCTATCATACCATTCTATGAAAATTTGTCAATTATATTTATGGTAGAAATCATAAAAAAACTATCCCTGTGATCCTATGGAAGAGATAGTTTTACGATTCATATTTTATCTATAATTTAAAATAATTTAGTCCCATTGCTCCCTTAACTTCAGATAGAGTTTGCCCCGCAACCTCACGCGCTTTCTCACTACCTTTTTGAAGCATATTGTACACTTCTCCCATATCCTTAGCAAATTCGATACGGCGCTCACGAATAGGACCAAGTTCGCATTCGAGTATTTCAAGTAGATAACGCTTCGTCTTCACATCGCCAAGACCACCATGTTGATAGTGTTCTTTCATCTCTGCAATGTCTTGAGCATCTTCAGGACGACCAAACACATCTAGATAATGGAAAACCATATTTCCTTCAATCTTACCTGGATCCTCGACTCGAATATGGTTCGGATCAGTATACATGCTCATGACTTTTTTACGCAACGTATCCGCATCATCAGCTAGATAAATACCATTATTAAGGGATTTAGACATCTTGGCATTTCCATCTAAACCAGGCAAACGCCCTGCTCTCTCATTTTCTGGATAAATACCTTCCGGTTCCACCAAGACATCACAGTTATAAGCATTATTGAAGGAACGAACAATCTCGCGAGTTTGCTCAATCATTGGTTTCTGATCTGTCCCAACAGGAACATAATTAGCTTTGAAGGCAGTAATATCTGCTGCTTGCGCAATCGGATAAACCAAAAATCCTGTCGGAATACTTTCTCCAAACCCTTTCTGAGCAATCTCTGTTTTCACTGTAGGATTGCGCTCTAAACGTGCTAGTGACACCAAATTCATATAGTACATAGACAGTTCAGCTAACTCTGGAATCTGACTTTGAATAAAGATGGTTGATTTACTTGGATCCAATCCAACTGCTAGGTAATCCAAGGCAACATTACCAATCGATTCTACAATCGTTTGAGGGTCTTTGGCGTGATCTGTCAAGGCTTGTTGGTCCGCCAAAAAAACAAACATGTCATACTTGTCTTCTTCCTGCAGCAATACTCTATTTTTAAGACTCCCAACATAATGTCCAATATGCAGTTTTCCTGTTGGGCGATCTCCTGTTAAAATAATAGGTTTCGTCATTTTTTTCTCCTTCGAAATGGTCTCTTCAATTATAGCATTTTTTTGTTAAAATAACAGAAAATTATTTAAATCAAACAACTAACTCATTGTAAATAAACCTGTAAACTTAATTGACACAAAATTGACAAACAAAAATTTGAATATTTCTCTCTTTTCTAGTAGAATAAATGTATTACATATTATAGGAGAAAAACATTGCTTACAGTATCTGATGTTTCACTACGTTTTAGTGATCGCAAACTTTTTGATGATGTCAATATCAAATTTACAGAAGGAAATACATACGGATTAATTGGTGCTAATGGTGCTGGGAAGTCTACATTCTTAAAAATCTTAGCTGGTGATATCGAGCCAACAACTGGTCACATCTCTCTTGGTCCAGATGAACGTCTCTCTGTCCTCCGTCAAAATCACTTTGACTATGAAGATGAACGTGCTATTGATGTCGTCATTATGGGAAATGAAAAACTTTATAGCATCATGAAGGAAAAAGATGCTATTTACATGAAGGAAGATTTTTCCGATGAAGATGGTGTTCGTGCAGCTGAACTCGAAGGTGAATTTGCCGAACTTGGAGGTTGGGAGGCAGAGAGCGAAGCATCTCAACTACTTCAAAACCTAAATATTCCAGAAGAATTGCACTACCAAAACATGAGCGAATTGGCCAATGGTGAAAAAGTGAAGGTTCTCCTTGCTAAAGCCTTATTTGGTAAACCTGATGTTCTTCTCTTGGACGAGCCGACCAACGGTCTTGATATCCAGTCTATTACTTGGTTAGAAGACTTCTTGATTGACTTTGATAACACCGTTATCGTTGTATCCCATGACCGCCACTTCTTAAACAAAGTATGTACCCACATGGCTGACCTTGACTTTGGAAAAATCAAACTCTATGTCGGAAACTACGACTTCTGGAAGGAATCTTCTGAGCTTGCTGCTAAATTGCTAGCAGACCGCAATGCCAAAGCGGAAGAAAAAATTAAACAATTACAAGAATTCGTTGCTCGATTCTCTGCCAACGCTTCTAAGTCAAGACAGGCAACGTCTCGTAAAAAAATGCTTGACAAGATTGAACTAGAAGAAATTGTGCCATCTAGCCGTAAATATCCATTTATCAACTTTAAAGCAGAGCGTGAGATTGGTAATGATCTCTTGACAGTAGAAAATCTAACTGTAAAGATTGATGGTGAAACTATCCTAGATAATATTAGTTTCATCTTGCGTCCAGGTGATAAGACAGCTCTTATTGGACAAAATGACATCCAAACGACTGCATTAATTCGTGCAATTATGGGTGACATCGACTATGAAGGAACTGTCAAGTGGGGAGTTACTACTAGCCGTTCTTACTTGCCAAAAGACAACTCGGCTGATTTTGCAGGGGGAGAGTCAATCCTTGACTGGTTGCGTCAATTTGCAAGTAAAGAAGAAGATGACAATACCTTCCTACGTGGTTTCCTTGGTCGTATGCTCTTCTCTGGTGATGAGGTTAACAAACCTGTAAACGTCTTGTCAGGGGGAGAAAAAGTACGTGTCATGCTTTCAAAACTTATGCTCTTGAAATCAAATGTCCTTGTACTTGATGATCCAACAAATCACTTGGATTTGGAATCTATTTCAAGCTTGAACGATGGATTGAAAAACTTTAAAGAATCAATCATCTTTGCCAGCCATGACCACGAGTTCATTCAAACTTTGGCAAACCATATCATTGTTTTGTCAAAAAATGGCGTCATTGATCGTATCGATGAAACCTACGATGAATTCCTAGAAAATGCAGAAGTACAAGCAAAAGTTAAAGAACTTTGGAAAGATTAAATAAGACTTCAAAACTCAGTTTGGTTAACCAACTGAGTTTTCTATCATTCTACGAGGTAACATGAAATCATTTTTTAAAACATATCAAACCTATTTTATTTCTTTCATCATTCCTGTAGTGATTATGTCTGGAGTATATCTATCTCAAGGTATCTACTGGAATAGCGATACATCCCCACTATTAGGAGACGGTTTTCATCAATACGTTATTTTTGATGTGGCTTTACGGAATATTCTACATGGAAATGGTAGTTTGTTTTACACTTTTACAAGTGGCCTCGGACTGAATTTCTATGCTCTATCTAGTTATTACTTGGGTAGCTTCCTTTCACCTCTGGTTTACTTTTTTAATCTGTCGAATATGCCAGATGCTGTCTATCTGACCACTCTATTAAAATTTGGATTGATTGGTCTGTCAACCTTCTTTAGTCTAAATAGATTATTTAAAGATATTCCGAAATCTTTAAAACTGGCCCAATCTACTTCTTATGCTCTGATGAGCTTTACTGTTAGTCAGTTAGAGATAAAAACCTGGCTAGATGTTTTTATCTTGATTCCTTTAATTATAACTGGCTTACACATGCTTATAACGGAAAAGAAGCGCCTGCTATACTTTACAAGTCTGTCAATCTTGTTTATTCAAAACTATTATTTTGGATATATGACAGCATTGTTTCTTATTTTCTGGTATCTCTGCCAAATTTCATGGGACTTTAAAACTCGAAAATCATCTTTTCTTGATTTTGTTGTTACCTCCTTTTTAGCAGGAATGGCTAGTTTGATTATGACTCTTCCCACTCTGTTTGATTTACAGACACATGGGGAAAAATTAACTGAAGTTACAAAGTTTCAAACTGAAAGTAGCTGGTATCTTGATCTCTTTGCTAAACAATTCATTGGATCTTTTGATACAACTAAGTATGGAGCTATACCAATGATTTTTGTTGGATTGCTTCCCTTTATTTTAACCATTCTATTTTTCACAATAAAATCCATAAGGTTTCACGTGAAACTTACCTATGCAATTTTCTTTACTTTTTTAATAACAAGTTTTTACATAGAAGCACTTGATTTGTTTTTGCAAGGGATGCATACCCCAAATATGTTTTTGCATCGCTATGCTTGGATTTTTTCCACTCTGTTAATTTATACTGCAGCAGAAGTACTAAATCGCTTGAAAGAACTGAAGCTCTGGAATCTATTTGTCTCACTTTTTCTTGTACTAACAGGATTTCTGGCTACTGTATACTTTAAATCACATTATTCTTTTTTAACTGATTTGAATATCCTACTCACTCTTGAATTTCTTCTAGTTTATGCTCTTTTACTTCTTGCAGTCATTAGAAAATTTATCTCTGTAAATCTATTTGCAATTCTTATGTCTTTATTTATAACAGCTGAGTTAAGCTTAAATTCTTCATCTCAAATGGAAGGAATAGCTAAAGAATGGGCCTTTGCTTCTCGTAGCGCCTATAATAGAGATGTAACCGCCATGGAATCCATTCTAAACCAAATTGACAATCCATTTACACGTACTGAAAAACTACAAATTCAGACAGGAAATGACAGTATGAAATTTAACTATAATGGAATCTCTCAATTTTCATCTGTACGAAATCGTTCCGCTAGCACTAGTTTGGATAAACTTGGATTCAAATCCTCTGGAACCAATCTAAATCTTCGTTATGCAAATAACAGTCTTTTAGCAGACAGTTTATTTGGAATCCAGTACAATATTTCTGAAACTTCACTTGATAAGTATGGCTTTCAAGAGATTTATCAAAAGGATCATTTAACCTTATATAAAAATCAACTCTCTTTACCCATTGCCTTTGCCACTCAATCTATTTACACAGATGTAAACTTTAACAATCACACTCTAGATAATCAGGCTTTATTTATAAACCAGCTTGCTAATCTCAACTTGGATTACTTCTCCCAAATAGCATATGATAAAACAGATACTTCAGATGGTTTAACCAGCATCACAGGTTCTGCGAATGAAGATGCAAAGATTGATTATCAAATTGAGGTTCCTCAAAATAGTCAAGTCTATCTCTCTTTTTCAAATCTTCATTTTACAAACGATAAGCAAAAGAAAGTTGACATCATTGTCAATGGAGAAAAAAAGACTTTTACAACTGACAATGCATTTAATTTCTTTAATTTGGGTTATACTGAAGAACAAAAAACTTTCGATATCAGTGTTAGTTTTCCTGGAAATTCTCAAGTATCATTTGAATCACCGACCTTCTATCGTTTAGATACTCAGGCTCTTACTGAAGCAATCCAAAAAATTAAAGAACAACCTGTAGAAGTATCCACCTCTAAAAATAAAGTCTTTGCTACATACGAAGTTAAACAAGATACCTCTATTTTCTTCACTATTCCTTATGACAAAGGTTGGTCTGCATACCAAGATGGGAAAAAACTTGAAATCAAGCAGGCTCAGACTGGTTTTATGAAAGTTGATGTTCCAAAAGGAAAAGGCACCATTACACTTTCCTTTATCCCCAATGGTTTTGTTATTGGAGCAGCCTGCTCACTAACTGCCCTTCTTCTTTTTGGGATCTATAATCACAGACGAAATTTATCTAAGACAGAAAAAGATTGACCAATTCCTTGGCCAATCTTTTTAATCTTCTTCCATTTTCTTAGGTTGATAAGCTAGCATACCTAAAGCAGTAAAGAAAGCTAGAGTTATAATAAGGAAAATCACTTGATGATGAATATTTCCTGTCATAGAGATTGTTTGTCGTAAGCCTGATACAGAATAACTCATTGGTAACCAAGGATTGACACCTTTGAAGAAATCATTTGTCAAAGCAAGGGGATAGGTCCCTGCACTTGATGCTAACTGTAATAAAAGTAAAATAAGAGAGAAGAAAGCTCCAATACGGCTATTCCAAGTTGTTAAAGCTGTCACCATAGACATGAAAGCTAAACTTGTGATTATAATTAGAATCAAGGTTCTCATCTCATGGTTCGCAGTCAATCCAATAAGATGGACACCTCCATAAACTAAAACACCTGCTAAGACAGCTATAATACCATTTATTTCAGAGCGAGACTTCAACCAAGCCCAACGACTCTCTGGATGACGTCCAGAAGGCAACTTAGCAAAAATCATATTGGTAGATATAGCAGCAACAAAAAGAGCAACTGATATCATATAAGGAGCCATGGCAATCCCATTTACAGGAACCTGGTCATTGTCTGTTTTTGAGAGAACTAGAGGATTAGATAATGTTTCTGCATTTTCAGATTCTGTTGATGCTGATTTAAGTTGATCATTCGCATTGCCTAATCCTTGTCCTAATGAATCAACTCCCGTCTGTAAATCTTCAAGACTAGAGGTTAAGGTTGTTCCACCTTCTGCTAATTTTCCAGCACCATCTGCCAATTTATTAGCTCCATTCTCTAATTGAGAAGCACCTGAAAGTAACTGACTGGATTTGTCTGCTAATTGCCCAGATCCGGATTGTAATTTATCAACTCCTGCTATCAATTCTTGACTCTTTTGATTCAATTGATTGGAGCCAGTTGATAATTTTTCAATGCCAGATACTAATTCTGGAGTTTTTTCAACTAATTGACCAACTCCTGCTGTCAAGCTAGACGATTTTTGTGTCAAGGTATTTGAGCCTGAAACTAGTTGATCCAAACTACCTGTCAAGGTGGAGTTTTTTTCACTTAGTTGACTTGCGCCCTGAGAAACTTTATCAACACCTGCAGTATATGCATTTACACCTGATGTAATCGACTGACTAGCAGGAACTAATTTACTCGTCACTGCTCCCTGTATTTCTGTTAATCCACTTGACAATCCTGTCAAAGAAGTAGAAGCAATAGGTAATACTTGATTGGCTTGATTTTTTAATGTCGAAAGATTTGAAGATTGATTTTGTAAGTTTTCTAAACTTCCCTGTAAACCTTGTACTAAAGCTATAATTGACTGAGCCGATTGAATACTATCAGTCGAATTTTGAGATACAGAAGCGCTTATCTCAGCTTGTTGCTCACTTGTCAATGATTGATAAGCTGCTGTCGATTGAATATTTGCTAATGTAGCTGCTTTTTCAGACTGAGCACTTACTAGCATTTGATTAGAAAGAGATACTATACTTGATAAAACAGAATCTAATTGTTTTGTATCTCCAACATCAATATTTTGAATAGCTTGATTTAACTGATTCAGACCAGAAGATAATTGAGCAATTTGATCTTTTTGCTCAGACGAAGCATCTAACTTGCTAGAAAGTTGTTGAATCCCTTCACTTAATTGCTCCACACCCATTCGAAGTGTAGCTGATTGACTAGATAACTGATTCGCACCTGTTGCAAGATTTCCCACTCCATTTGTATAGGCACTAACACCAGATGAAAATTGATTAAGACCAGTATTGAGCTGAGAAACACCGCCAGTATAGGCCTCTACACCAGTATATAACTGATTGATTCCTCCTACTAATTCAGGACTTTTAGAAGCTAATTGACCTAATCCGCTATCTAATTTACTTACTGCACCAGTATATGTAACTAAACCACTATTAAAAGTCCCTAAGCCAAGATGAAGTTGTTCAACACCAGAAACATAAGCAGATAATCCTTTGGTAAACTGCTCCGTTCCATTTGAAAATGTTAAACTTGAATCTGCTAAAGAGTGTAGGTTAGTAGTCAATGTTTGACTTCCTGTCACTAACTGATTCGCTCCATCAGTTAATTTTTCACTACCAGAAGCTGCTTGACTCATACCATCCTTTAATTCGACCATCTTGTTAAATAAAGCTTTAGTATAGGTCTCAGTTACATTTGTAGAAACATTCTGCTTCAATTGTGTCATCGCAGAATCGCTCATCTTGCTAGCAATAAAACTATGACCACTTGAAGTCTGATAATCGATTTGCATTTGCTCTGGATGATTCGTTAAAATAGAAGCTGCTTTTTCAGATAAATCACTTGGTAAAGTCACTACCATATAGTAATTGCCATCTTCCAATCCCTTCTTTCCTTCATCTTCATCTACGAAATGAAAATCTAAGCTTTTATTTTCTTTTAAATTTGACACCATGTCTTTTCCTATAGCCATGGTATTACCGTTACAGGAAGCTTCTTTATCATTATTGACAACTGCCACAGGTAAGTCAGACAATTGCCCATATGGATCCCACATTGATGACAAAAATATGATATTGTACAGAGCTGGAATAAGAGAAATCCCTATCATGACAATAATAAAGGTTGGTTTTTTAAAAATTGCTTTCCATTCTTTAAACATATCTTCTCCTTTTTTAAACATATTGTCTAAAATTTTGATATAATAGATTATACATCAAAAAATCTAAATTACAAGGTAAAAAATTATTTTTTAGACATATAGTCTATTTTTGTATACAAGGAGGAATTATGAAAGAAAGTAACAAACGTTTAAAAACAAAACGAATTATTGAAAATGCCATGGTTCAATTATTGATGGACCAACCCTTTGATCAAATTTCTACTGTCAAGCTAGCAGAAAAAGCCGGAATTAGTCGTTCCAGCTTTTACACTCACTACAAGGATAAGTATGATATGATTGAGCATTACCAAAGTAAGCTCTTTCATACCTTTGAGTATATTTTCCAAAAACATGCCCATCATAAAAGAGATGCTATTTTAGAAGTATTTGAATATTTAGAGTCTGAACCACTTTTGGCTGCACTCTTATCTGAAAATGGTACAAAAGAAATCCAAAATTTCTTGAGAAATAAGCTTCACATTATGCTTAGCACAGACCTTCAGAAACGCTTTATGAAACTACAACTCAATCCAATTGAATTAGAATATAGTAGCATTTATCTAACAAATGCCCTATTTGGTGTTTGCCAGACTTGGATTGCTCACGGAAAAAAAGAAAGTCCGCAAGAAATGACAGACTTCCTTATGAAAATGTTAGGTGATGTAAACTAAAAAAAGAACACCAATGGTGTTCTTTTTATCTGACTCCGCCAGTAGGACTCGAACCTACGACATCATGATTAACAGTCATGCGCTACTACCAACTGAGCTATGGCGGATAAAATAGTCCGTACGGGATTCGAACCCGTGTTACCGCCGTGAAAAGGCGGTGTCTTAACCCCTTGACCAACGGACCATCTATCTGTAGCAGATATAACCATTATATCAATTTCTTACTAATTGTCAATCACTTTTTAGTTTTTTTCTCTAGAATATCTTTCAGTTTACGAACTTTCAAACGAGTGATGGGGCAGCGATGATCTTCATAAAAGACAACTTCTAGATTCTTTCGATCAATTTCTCTAACATTTCCAATATTGATTAGGAAAGATTTATGAGGAGAATAAAATCGCTGGGTATGTTTGTCCTTTTCCTGAATATCTGTCATGGTTCCATAGAACTCTTTGGCAAAATTCTTACCAATAATCCGCAGTTTATGAGAAACACCTGTTGTTTCGATATACAAAATATCATGGTAAGGGATTTTCAAATCATTTCCCTTATAGTTGTAATCAAAATAGTCTACAACATCTTCGTTTTCAAGCAGCATGCTCTTAGTGTAAAAAATACTCTGCTCGATACGTTTTTTGAACAATTCATCATTGATGTCTTTGTCTACAAAATCTAGAGCTGATACCTGGTATTTGTACGTTAAGGTAGCAAATTCAGATCGACTGGTAATAAAGACAATAATAGCATAAGGATTGTGATGACGGATAAACTGTGCCACTTCAAAGCCCTTTTTCTCAATTCCGTGAATATCGATATCTAGGAAATAAAGCTGATTTACTTCATCATTTTCGATATATTCCTTAAACTCACGAACTTTTCCTGTTGTCTTGTAAGAAATAGGAATATTTGATTCCTCCGAGATTTCATTCAATATTCTCTCTAGTCTCACTTGATGCTCAATAACATCTTCTAAAATTAATACTTTCATTCGAATTCCCTCTTAAATCTAATAATTTGTCTAAATGTGTTGTCTTCCATCTCTGTTTCTAACATAATGTTGTCATATTTATCTAGAATCTCTTTGACATTATTAAGCCCTAAACCTCTATTTCTTCCCTTGGTAGAGAAACCTAAGGCAAATAAGTCCTCTGAAGGCGTCATAGTGATTTTACATGAATTCTGGATGACTATAACTGTCTCAAAATCCATTTTAATGACTGCAACTTCCATTTGTTTCAAGTAACTATCCGCGGCTCCTTCAACAGCATTGTTTAAGAGAATACTCATGATGCGAACAAGATCAAGTAAATCCATTGACAATCTAGTAATAACATCCTTTACTTCCAATGTAAACTCTACATCATTATTTCGTGCATAAACAATGGATTGAGCAATCAAACTACGTAAAGCTGAATCTTCTAAATTGTTCAAATCAAAGTAAGTATATTTTTCTGAACGCAGTTTTTGATTCGCTTTTACTAATACTTCATTGTAAACTCTGTCAATTTCCTGTAAATCTTCACTGTCAATTGCCATTTGCATGCTGACAAGCATACCTGCATAGTCATGACGAAAACCTCGAATTTCATTATACAACTTGACAATTTCATCAGTATAAGTCTGTAAATGCTTTTGTTCAAATTTCTTCTGCTTTAGGGCAATCTCTTTTTCAATTTGAACCTTATAAGAATTCATTGCAAAGAAAATCAATAACAAGCAAATAAAAACAATGGTTGATAAAATACTTCCAAAACTATTTAAATGAGAAATAGTACTCACGATATCTGAAATAAAAGAGACGATATGCAAGAAGATAAATGCATATAGCACTTTTTTCAAAAAAGAATAGAGATATTCTTTGTCAAAATATTTAAACTCCAAATGGAAATAAGATATGACAATTTTAATAACCAAATAGGTTAAAATAAGTACAAATATAATAAAATAATTATTATATTCTAATGCAATATCATCTCCTGTTATAGATGATAAAGTTACCGATATAAAGTTATTACTACTATGATATAAGAGAGAAAATAATAGGCTTATAAAAACTCCCTTAGACTTATCATACTTCTGAAATCCAACAAAGTAACCGAATATGAGTAAAGGAAATAAAAATTTAGACAAACCGTAACCATCTAAGGCTAGCAAATACATTATTTCTTCTAATATTAATTGTAGTAAAAAGACATAAAGACTATAAATATATTTTTCTTTTTTAGTTGCA